>DAIAZB010000291.1 GCA_027443745.1 Thiomonas sp.
TGAGCAGGCGCGCCAGCGCCTCCTGCCCCACCACCAGCCCATCCTCCAGGCGCACGATGGGCTGGTAGGCCACGCGCAAGCGCCGCTCCTGCAAGGCCCAGCGCACCTGGGCGCGCGGGAACACGCTGTCCGGGCGCGCGCTCGCGCGCTCGGGCGACCAGGCCTGCGAGCGACGCGATGGCCCCCGCAGCAGTTGCGGGACCAGCTCCGGCGCGCCCATGGCTCAATGGTCCTGGTTGGACGCCGACTCCTGGAGCTTGTCCAGCGGGTTCTCGTTCATCACGAACAGGCCGTTGGAGACGGGCGTCGCCGTGCTGAAGATCATGTCCTTGGCGCCCATGACATACAGCATCTGACCCGTCACGCTCACGCTCCCCGCTCCCGTCCCCGCAGTCGAGCGGGTGATGGTCACCGTCGGCGCACTCACGATGTAGGGCGTGCTGCTGGTGTTGCTCAGCGCGAACGTGCTGAAGCTCACGCTCGCGCCGGGGCGGAAGTCGTCGTCGCTGGCCTCCTGGTTGGAGGTCAGCATCGCGGGGGACAAGGTCAGGCCCGTGAGCTGCGGCGCGACGCAGGCCCCCAGCACCAGTGCGCCGATGGTCGAGCCGGTGCCCATGAGGCGCACCCCGAACTGCCCGCTTTGGCAGCGCATGCCGTGGCTGTCTTCGGACGTCGTGGGCACGATCGCCCCCCAGCCGGGCTGGCTGCCCTGGGGCACCAGCACGGCGTCCAAGCGGGTGAGCACGCCCCCGGAGGGTTGCGTGGACTGGGTGCGCCCGCCCATGCGCAAGCCATAGCCCAGGGCCGCGCCCGCCGGGCTCCCGGCCCCCGAGGCGCTGCTGGCCGGTCCGCTGGGGCCCGGCGCTGGCGTGCCGGCGCCGGTCACGAAGCCCGTGGGCAAGAGCCCGACCTTGCCCGCCAGCGCATAGGTGTTGCCTTGGCCGTCCTGGACCGTCAGCGTCATCAGATTGCCCACCACCACGCCGCGGACGCTGCCGTTCGTGGAGCTGACATCGCCGTGGGTGTCCACCGTCACCACGGTGTTCAGGATGCCCGGGGGCAGGGGCTGCACCGCGGCCGGCAGCGAGACGGCCGAAGCGGCAGACGCCGGTGGGGTCGGTTGCATCGGCACGGCGCTCATCCCCGACTGCGCCAGCACGCCCTGCAAGCTGTAGCTGCCGGGCGCCACGGCGGACACGCCCTGCTCCAGCACGTCGCCCAGATCCAGCTCGGGCGCCCAGCGCTCGTCGGAGGTGATGGACTGCATGAGGTCTTGGAGATTGCTGTCGCAGCTCGAGCCCAACGCGTTGGACGCGGCGCTCAAGGTGCTGGCCTGGCCCGTGGCGCCATTCAGGGCGATGCGACGCGCCATGTCCTCGGTGTCCCTGTCCTGCGCCGGCCTGGCGCAATAGCCGTCGGCCACTGCCTTGATCGCCGCCGACAGCGCCAGGATGTCGTCGTGATGCTGCGCCAGCAGCGCCGCATACAGCGTGGGCGTGAGCGTGGCGTAGCTGCCGCCCGTGGCCACGTACACCGCCAGCGCCGCCGTGGTCACCTGGCTGATGATGAGGTTGGGCAGATTGGCGGCGGTGAGCGAGCCGGCCGCCAGAACCGCGTTGCTCGCCCCCAGATAGGCCGTCAGCACCACCTGGCCATCCGGCGAGGTGGCGTTGGCGAACAGCGG
>DAIAZB010000292.1 GCA_027443745.1 Thiomonas sp.
ATTGATGATGTTGTAACCAGCGTAGAACTCGCGCATGAGCTTCAGTCCGTTGCCCTGATACATCCAAGCCGTCATTTGACGCGAGTTCATGCCGAAAGGCACGGCACAGCCCAGCGCGAAGGTTGGGTCTTTGCCGAAAAAGTAATACGGCGCGGTGTGACAGCATTCGACTGTGCCCTGCTGCACGGCATCAACCACGCCAAAGGGTGGTACGAGTTCACCGCCGGCATGCACCGATATTTCGAACTTGCCGTCGGTGGCCTCCTTCACTTTCTGGGAAAAGATATGGGCGGCACCGAAAATCGTGTCGAGGGAATTGGGAAAGCTTGAAGCCAGGCGCCAGCGCACGGTTTGTTGTGCCATCGCAGCGGCCGGGGCTGCGCCAGCGGCAAGAATGCCCGCCAGACCAGCATGTTTGACGAATGAACGGCGTTCCATCGTTGAGTCTCCCTCAAAGTTGTGAAGTGGGCAGTCTCAGTACTTGCCTTGTACAGACTGACACGTATTGTATTTTTTTGTTACAACAAAGCCATCTTGTGGCTTACCCGAAGATCAGTCCGGGAAGACGAAGATGCTGGGGTGTTGCGTGTCGCCCGGCAAGACCGGGCTAGATCGTTAGCTGCCGGCGACCGTCATGGCATCGACAAGAACAGAGCCCGTCGATCTGCTGCCACTTTGATAGGTGTCGGCTCCGACGGCCGCGATACCCAGAAGCATCTCGCGCAAGTTGCCGGCGATGGTGATTTCCTGCACGGGGTGTTGAATGATGCCGCCGTCCACCCAGAAACCCATGACACCGCGGGAATAGTCGCCGGTCACGTAATTCACGCCATGCCCCATGAGTTCAATGACCAGCAGGCCGCGATGCATCTTGCGCAACATGGCCGCCAGATCGTCACTCGGCAGGGTCAACCTGCTGGTGAGCGTCAGGTTATGCGGCCCGCCAGCATTGCCGGTGGTCCGCATGCCAAGTTTGCGGGCGGAGTAAGTGGACAGAAAGTAGCCCTCCAGTCGACCGGCTTTCACGACGCGGCGGGCGCTTGTGCGGACGCCCTCGTCGTCGAATGGCGCGGTGCCCATGCCGTTCGCGGCCTTGGGATCCTCAGCCAGATCGAGGTGCTTGGCCATCACCGACTTGCCGAGGTGGTCGACCAGGAATGAGGCTTTGCGATAGAGCGTGCCGCCGCTCGCGGCATGCACCAGAGAGCCGATCAGCCCTGCCGCGACGGGCGCCTCGAACAACACCGGATATTGCCCGGTCGGCAGTTTGCGCGCGCGCAGGCGTGACAGCGCGCGCTCGGCAGCGTAACGACCCACCACTTCAGGCGAGGCCAACTCTGAAGCCCGGCGCTTGCTGCTGTACCAGTAGTCGCGCTGCATGTCGTTGCCTCGCCCGGCGATGGGCACGCAGGACAGGCTGTGGCGCGTGGTGGCGTAGCCATTGGAGAAGCCGCGCGAGTTGGCAAGCACGAAGTGCATATGCTGAGCCGAGACGCTGGCCCCTTCGCTGTTGCGGATGCGGACATCGGTGGCGAATGCCGCGTCCTCAGAGCGGCGCGCCAGTTCGGCAGCGTCTTCCACGGAGATATCCCAAGGGTGGTAGAGCTGCGGGTCGCGAACCGCCTTCGCCAGCAATTCGGGCTCTGGCAAGCCGGCGCAATCGTCTTCGGCGGTGTAACGCGCGATATCAAAAGCGGCAAGTGCCGTGCGGCGTATCGCTGCAGGAGAAAAGTCCGAGGTGCTCGCATGACCCTTGCGCTGACCGGCGTAAACCGTGATGTCGAGCCCCTTGTCGGTGTTGTGCTCGACCTGCTCCACCTTGCCACGGCGCACATTCACACTCAAACCCTGACCCTCGGACACTTCGACCGCGGCGTCACTGGCACCGGCGCGACGAGCCTCATCCAAGCCGAGAGCCGCGAGGTTTTGCAATTCAGATTTGGAAAAAGAGAATTGGCCCACGTTGAACCTTTGCTATGTATCAAACGAAACGTTTCGAGTTGACGCAAGCCCTGCTCGTTTGAACCCAGAGCAACGATGCAATGCGACACTACGGCAAACGATAATACGAGCCGATGAAATCCCGGACTTCCAATCACACCACCCTGTACGCCGCGGACGCTTCATCGGTGGCCTACGCCGGCCCCAGCAAAAGCCAGCTCAAGCGTGAGATGCAGGCCCTGCAGGACTTGGGGGAGCGTCTGGCCGCCCTTCCCCATCACCGTATCGACTTGCTCGACGTACCCGCGGTGCTGCGCGACGCACTGCGCGAACTGTCGCGTATTCATGCCCACGAAGGTCGCCGACGTCATGTCCAGTACATCGGCAAACTGATGCGCAGGGTCGATCCGGAACCTCTGCGCCAGGCGCTGCTGGAGGCGACAGGCGAGAATCGCGAAGCCGTGGCTCGCATGCATTTGCTCGAAGACTGGCGCACACGTTTGCTGCAGGGTGATGATGCGCTCACCGCCTTCTTGCAGGAGCACCCGCGCGCCGACGCCCAGGCGCTGCGTCAGTTGGTGCGTGCGACGCGCGCGGAACAAGCCGCTGGCAAACCGCCGCGCCAGTACCGGGCGCTCTACCAAACCATCAAAAACCTGCTCGAGCCGCAAGACGATGAATCCCACGACTTCTGAAACCCAGACCGCGGCCTTCGACACCCTGCACATCGGCCTGGTCTCGGTCAGCGACCGTGCCTCCAGCGGTGTTTACGTCGACCAGGGATTGCCGGCCCTGCGCGAATGGCTGAGCCGCGCCTTGCGAAACCCGGTGCGCTTCACCCAGCGGCTGATTCCCGACGAGCGCGAGGAAATTTCCCAGAGCTTGCGCGAACTGGTGGACGACCTTGGCTGCCATCTGGTGCTGACCACGGGTGGCACAGGCCCGGCTGTGCGCGACGTCACACCGGAGGCCACGATGGATGTCGCCGACAGACTCATGCCTGGTTTCGGCGAGGAAATGCGGCGCATCAGCCTGAACTTCGTTCCCACGGCGATCTTGTCACGCCAAGTCGCGGTCATTCGCAACGCCAGCCTGATTCTCAACCTTCCCGGCCAGCCGAAGTCGATCCGCGAGACGCTCGAA
>DAIAZB010000293.1 GCA_027443745.1 Thiomonas sp.
TCGGCAAACCCTGATCCAGTTCCGCCCCAATCCGCCCATCGACGGCGCCCGCATCATCTGGCTGGTGCAGAACCACCGCCATGTGCGACTCGCCGGCAACGACCGGCTGCGCATCGAGCGCGATGCCAAGGATGCATCCACTCGCGTCCGTTTGGTGCGCGACACCCTGCGCCTGCTCGGTGAACCGCGCGACGAAGCCCTGGCAGCCTGAAGCCGCACGGCCCAACGCTCCGTTCAGTCTCCAACCCAGTTTTCCCCATCCGCCACATCCGGCACCACGACCCGAGCCATGCACCACCTCGTCCTGCAAGTTGCCGCACCCAACACACTGAATGCCGACCTCGTTGCGCGCATCGCCGAGTTCACCCAGCCGAGCGGCCTGGAAAAACTCCCGAACCCGCAGTCAGACTGGGGAGCCCAGGCCATGCGCCTGCGCAACATCGGCGTCGATCCGCAGGTGGCGCGCAGCGACCTGCCAGCGATCGCCCGTGAGCACGGCCTCGACTGGGCCGTCGTCCCCGCCGGCCTGCGGCTGGCCGACTTCAAACTGCTGGTGCTGGACATGGACTCCACCCTGGTGGCCATGGAAACCATCGACGAACTCGGCGCCGCCAGCGGCAAGAAAGCGCAGATCGCCACCATCACCGAAGCCGCGATGCGCGGCGAGATCGCGGACTACGCCGAAAGCCTGCACCGCCGCCTCGCCCTGCTCGCCGGCACGCCCGAGCGCGTGCTGGAGGAGGTGTACGCCCGGCTGCGCCTCAACCCCGGCGCCGAGGCGCTGATTGCGGCAGCCAAGGCCGCCGGCCTCAAGGTGCTGCTGGCCACCGGCGGTTTCACCTGGTTCACCGAACGCCTGCAGCAGCGCCTGAGCCTGGATTTCGTCGCCGCCAACACCCTGGAATGGCGCGAAGGCAAGCTCACCGGCCACGCCCTTGGCCCCATCGTCGACGCCCAGGGCAAACGCCAAGCCCTGCTCGACACCTGCTCCCGCATCGGCTGCACGCCACGACAAGCCATCGCCATCGGCGACGGGGCCAACGACCTCGCGATGATGAAGGCCGCTGGCCTCAGCGTGGCCTACCACGCCAAACCCGCCGTGCAGGATGCGGCCAGCACGGCGCTGAATGTTTGCGGCTTGGACGCGGTGCGGTGCCTGTTCGAAGCCTGACCCTGCGGGACGATGGGCGATCACACGCTGCGAATCGCCTCACGGCTGCATGCGCAGCGATGAGCCAACCCGCGAGACCGAGCACGGCCTGACCGCAGCCGCCATCAACCCTTGCGGGCGATGCGGTCGTCCAGTTCCGCCAACGCCGCCGATAGGCTGTTGCCGGTCTCGGTGAGGTGCTGTGCGTGAGTTTGCTCCAGACGGTCGATGCGTGCGGTGAGTTCGGTCTTGTGCGCCTCGAGTTGCGCAGCCTGGCGGTTGAAGCCGGCCTCCAGACTTTGCTGCAACTGGGTGATACGCGAGCTTTCCGCCTTGTCGGCCAGTTCGCGCTGGGCTTGCAGGGCTTTCATCTGCTTGCGGCTCTCGATCAGGGATGTGGTTTGCACATAAAGCGCAAAGCCGAAAAAGACCAGCGCGAGCATGGCGCTCAAGCCCAGCATCACTAGCCCGAGCGGAGCATGCAGAGAGGTGAAACCGAGTGATAGCGTGGTGCCCGAGGTGAAGGCTGCCCAGTTCAGCGCGGCAAAACCGGCGACCAGAGCGAGCAACACGATGAGCAGAATGGAGCGGAAACCCATGATCTTCTCCTGTGTGGTGATGTGTGAGGAAAGCGGTCTGGCCATCGGTCGCTCCTGCGCTCCCGATCGGCGCCTGGTGCTCAGTCGAGCAGCACCTGCATGGCATGGTCGAGATCGGCGATGAGATCCTGCGGGTCTTCGAGGCCGATGCTCAAGCGCACCAGCGGGCTGGCGTATGCCCAGGATGCGCCGCGCATGGCGGCGACGTCGTAAGGCACGGCCAGACTGACCGGCCCACCCCAGGAGTAGCCGATCTTGAACAGGCGCAGGGCATCGACGCATGCATCCACCCTGGCCGCGGTGATCTGCGGCTGGAGCGTGAAGCTGAACAGTCCGGCGGCGGCACTGCAGTCGCGCATCCAATGGGCGTGGCCAGGACTGCCGGGAAAGGCCGGATGCAGCAGAGCCTGCACTTCGGGCCGGCGCTGCAACCAGGTGGCCACTCGGCGCGCGGCCTGGTCGTGCGCGTGATAGCGCAGGTGCAGGCTATGCAGGCCGCGCAGCACCAGGGATGCGTCGTCACCGCTCACGCCGAGGCCCAGGCGCATGTGGGCGTCGAGCAGTTTGTCGTGCAAGGCATCGTCACGCGTCAGCACGGCGCCCATGAGCATGTCGGCGCCGCCGGACTGGTATTTGGTCAGCGCCTGCATGGAGATGTCGATGTCCAGCGCAAAGGGCTTGATCGCCAGTCCTGCGCCCCAGGTGTTGTCGAGTGCGGTGACCAATCCATGCTGCCGCGCCATGGCGACGAGTGCGCGCAGGTCAGGCATCTCCATGGTGACCGAACCGGGCGCTTCCAGCCACAACAACCTCGTTCGCGGCGTGATGGCGGCATGGGTGGCGGCAAGGTCCATGGGGTCATAGATCTGCAGCGCGATCCCCCAGCCGGAGAGCAGCTTTTGCGCCATATCGCGACTGGGGTTGTAGACGTTGGCAGGCAGCATGACGGCGTCGCCCTGTTGCAGCAGGGCGAGATTCACCAACGCGATGGCCGAAAGCCCCGATGGGCACAGCAACGCGTGCTTGGCTCCTTCGATCTCGGCCAAACGCGCCTCCAGCGTGAATGTGGTGGGCGTGCCGTGCAGGCCGTAGGTGTAGCCGGTCTTGCGACGCCAGTCGCGTGCGCGCATGGCGGCCACGTTGGCGAACAGCACGGTGGAAGCGCGGTGCGTGGCCGGTTGCACGGCGTCGAAGCCAGGCGGTGGCTGGTAGGGCGAGTGTTGCAACAGCGTGGCAGCCCGCGGTGAAGGTTGCATCGCGCCGGGCTCAGCACCCATCACGGTGTGTTCCGCAACGTGCACTTCACGATTTGTTGCAAGGTTCTGGTCTAATTGATCGCCATGTTCTTCACTGGACATGAGTCAAGGTTCTCCTGATGGGTTGCCACGGCCTCGCTCGGGTCCGGGTTTTGCTTCCAAGCATAGCCAGTTCAAGAACCGCACAGACTCTGCCCACCGCATTGGACCCTTCGCCTGAACCTTCGCCCCACTTGCTTCCTGCCCGCGCAGCAGAAGCCCCCCGGAGGCGTGACCACCCCGCCCTCCTCTTGCGAGGACTGCATTACGGCATCATCAGCAGACGCATGCGCTGGTCGACGCTTGCGCGCAGTCCGCACAACCCTGACACAGGTCGCCCAGCGCGCTGCCGCGCTCACCCTGGCATACGCCCGCCGAACGTTGGCTTCGGCCGTTTTCCTCTCGAGAATGTCCCCTCGACGCCGTCTGCTGCCTCTGCCCCCGAGACCGCAAGTTGGCTTGGGGACGCCCCTGTGTTTGACTGATGAGCCTGAACATGATGACGGAAGTCCTGATTCTTTTCGCCCTGATCCTGCTCAACGGACTGTTCGCCATGTCCGAAATTGCCCTGGTCACGGCGCGGCGCGCGCGCCTCACGGCGATGGCCGAATCCGGCAGCATTCCAGCCAAGGCCGCGGTGCAACTGACCGAGCAGCCCAACCGCCTGCTGTCCACGGTGCAGATCGGCATCACCTCCATCAGCGTGCTCAACGGCATCATCGGTGAGGCCGCGTTCTCCGCCCCCATCAGTCTCTGGCTGCAGAGCCAAGGGTTGCTGCCGCAGGTAGCGAACATTGCGGGCACGGCGCTGGTGGTCATCGTCATCACCTACCTGTCCATCGTCATCGGTGAGCTGGTCCCCAAACGGCTGGGACAGCTCGCCCCGGAACGAATCGCCCTGTTCGTGGCGCAGCCCATGCTGCTGCTGTCGCGCAGCGTGGCGATATTCGTCAAGCTGCTGTCGTTTTCCACCGACCTGCTGCTGCGACTGCTGCGGGTGCGCACCGATGCGCCCACGCATGTGACGGAGGAGGAGATCAACGTCGTGCTGGAGGAAGGCTCGGACGCCGGGGTCATCGAGGTGCAGGAGCACGAGATGGTGCGCAACGTGTTCCGCCTCGATGACCGCCAGATTGCCTCGCTGATGACGCCGCGCAACGAGATCGAGTTTCTCGACGTGGAAGACCCGCTGACCGACAACCTCGCCAAGATTGCGCAGTCACCACACTCGCGTTTTCCCTTGGTGCGCGGCGATCTGGACGACGTGCTGGGTTTGGTGTCGGCCAAGGAGCTGCTGGGCCGCTTCATCCGGCGCGAGGGCATCGAGGACTTGAGCAAGGCCTCCAGCCACGCCATCTTCGTGCCCGAAAGCCTCACCGGGCTGGAACTGCTGCAGACCTTCAAGCAAAGCTCGGATCACACCGCGCTGGTGCTCGGCGAATACGGCCAGACGCTGGGCATCGTCACGGTGCAGGACATCCTGGAGGCCATTGCCGGCGAGTTCAAGAGCCACCCATCCGAAGAACCCTGGGCGATCCAGCGCGATGACGGCTCCTGGTTGCTGGACGGGTTGATTCCCGTGGGCGACCTCAAGGACAAGCTCGCGCTCAAATCCGTGCCGGAAGAGGACAAGGGGCGCTACAACACCCTGGCCGGCATGCTCATGCTGCTGCTGGCGCGACTGCCGCACACCGGCGATCACATCGACTGGGACGGCTGGCGGTTCGAGATCGTGGACATGGACGGCAAGCGCATCGACAAGGTGCTGGTGTCGCGTCCCACCTTGGCGCAGATCGAAGACTCGCTGCCGCCGGATGCGGATTGAGACCTTGTCGGGGTCGAGCAAACTCGGAAAGGCTCTGCATTCCCCGGGATCGTCATCCCGACGGCTGGATGCGGCGCAAACGTTCGCGCAGTTCGCCCACGATGCCGCGCCGGAACAGCAACACGCAGAGCACGAAAATGGCACCGATCACCATGCTCACCGAGTCGTTGAGATTGTTGAACCAGTGAATCCCGGTGATGTCCACCAGAAAGCGCGCGATGGTGCCCATTTTCTCCTCCAGCACGGTGATGATGACCGCGCCGAGGATGGGTCCGAGGTCGGTGCCGAGGCCACCGACGAGAGTCATGAGAATGACCAGGCCCGACGTGCTCCAGTGCACGTCGGTCAGGGTTTCGAAACCCATCACCACCGCCTTCATCGCTCCCGCCAGGCCTGCGAATCCGGCTGAAAGCAGGAACACGCCGAGTTTGTAGTGGCTGGCGCGGTAACCCAGCGAGATGGCGCGCGGCTCGTTCTCGCGTACCGCCTGCAGCACCTGGCCGAACGGGGAATTCACCACCCGCCGCATGAACCACCAACTGGCGACGAAGACCACCAGCACGACGTAGTACATTACCCGGTCGGACTGCAAGGGCAAGCCGAACAAGCTGCCGCGCGGAATGCCCTGAAGGCCGTCCTCGCCGCCGGTGAAATTCGCCTGCAAGGCGTAGAAATAAACGATCTGCGCCAGCGCAAGGGTGATCATGGAAAAGTAGATGCCCTGCCGCCGCACCGCCAGCAAACCCATCACCAGGCCAATACCCAACGCGGCGAGCACACCGATGAGAATGCCCACCGGGGTGGGCAGTCCCCAGGTGGTGAGGGCGAGGCCGGTGAGATAACCCGCCCCACCGAACAAGGCGGCATGGCCGAAGGAAATGAGCCCGGCATAGCCCGCCAAAAGGTTGAAGGCGCAGGCGAAAAGGGCGAAGCACATCATGCGCATGCCCAACACCGGGTAGAGCCCCAGCCAGGGCGCTGCCAGGGCCAGCAGCAGCAAGACCCAGGTCACATGAGCAGGTAAACGCGTGCGCCAGAGCATGGTCATTTTTCCTTGCCGAAAAGGCCGGCGGGCCGCACGGTGAGTACCAGGGCCATGAAGACAAACACCACGGTGGTCGAGATGGGGGCGTAAATGACCTTGGCCAAGCCCTCGATGATGCCCAGCGCCAGGCCCGAGACGATGGCGCCCATGACCGAGCCCATGCCACCGATGACGACGATGGCGAAAACCACGATGATGAGGTTCGAGCCCATCAACGGTGATACCTGGATGACGGGAGCCGCCAGCACCCCGGCGAGACCGGCGAGCGCCGATCCGAAGGCGAATGTCAGCATGACCAGCAGCGGGAAGTTGATGCCGAAGGCCTGAATCAGCGCCGGGTTCTCAGTGCCAGCGCGTAGATAGGCGCCAAGTTTGGTGCGCTCGATCAGCAGCCAGGTGCCAAAGCAGGCGACCAGACTGGCGACCACGGCGAAGGCGTAGTGGACGGGCAGGTACATGAAGCCCAGGTTGAGCGTACCGCTCAGCAAGGCAGGCGGGTTGTAGGGCGAGCCCGCCACGCTGAAGAAGGAGCGGAAGACGCCTTCAATCAGGAGGGTGAGTCCGAAGGTCAGGAGCAGGCCGTAAATGGGGTCGATGCCGCGCAGGCGGCGCAACATCAGGCGCTCGACCAACACGCCGAACAGGCCCACCAGCACAGGGGCGATCAGGAGCATCCACCAGAAACCGAGATGGAAGTATTGCCCGCCCATCCAGGTGAACATCGCCCCCATCATGAAGAAGGC
>DAIAZB010000294.1 GCA_027443745.1 Thiomonas sp.
GCTGGACACGCTGCACAGCTTTTTGGAGCAACGCGGCGCGCACTACCGCAAAGACCTGTCCAGCCCCTTGAGCGCCGAGACCGGCTGCTCGCGCCTGAGCGCGCATCTGGCTTTCGGCACCTTGTCCGTGCGGCAGGTGCATCAGGCCACCGAAGCGCGCATCGCCGCGCTCCAACCAAGCGCTGACCCGCAGGAGCGCCGCTTCGCGTACCACTTGCGTGGCTTTGCCGGGCGGCTGCGCTGGCATTGCCACTTCATGCAAAAGCTCGAAGACGAGCCGGCCATCGAAACCCGCAACTTCGCCCGCGTTTACGACGGTTTGCGCGAAGCCGAATTCAACCGCGAGCATTTCGAGGCCTGGCGCGAAGGCCGCACCGGCTTTCCCATGGTGGACGCCTGCATGCGCAGCCTCCATGCCACGGGTTGGCTCAACTTCCGCATGCGCGCCATGCTGGTGAGCTTCGCCGCGTATCACCTGTGGTTGCATTGGCGCGAGCCGGGGCTGCACCTGGCTCGGCAGTTTCTCGACTTCGAGCCCGGCATCCACTGGAGCCAGATGCAGATGCAGTCGGGCACCACCGGCATCAACACCCTGCGCGTGTATTCGCCTGCCAAGCAACAGGCCGACCACGACCCACAAGGCGAGTTCGTCCGCCGCTGGGTGCCGGAATGGGGCACGCCAGCCTACCCGCCGCCCATCGTCGACGAGCGCAGCGCGGTGAAACTGGCCAAAGATCGTGTCGATGCCCTGCGTCGCAGCCCGCAGGCGCGGGCCCAGGCCGACGCCGTGCAGGCGCGCCATGGCTCACGCAAAAGCGGCCTGGCGCCCAGCGGGCAAGGGCGGGGCAAGGCCGGCACCGCCGCCCAGCGCAAGGCCGCGGCGGCAGACGCCGCGCCCCGGCAACAGGAGCTGTTCGAATGAGCGCCGATCCCGGCCACAAGGGCAACAAGGCCGCGTTGCCGAGCAAGCCCTGCGCTGTTTGTGGCCGTGCCATGAGTTGGCGCCGCGCCTGGGCGAAAAACTGGAGCGAGGTGCGCTATTGCTCCGCGGCCTGCCGCCGGGACAAGGGCAAACGCAAGCTGAACGGGGATGCGCATGACGCCTGCTAGCCCGCCACGGCCGCTGCGCAAGCTGGTCGTGGTGCTGGGCGACCAGCTCGATCTGCACGCCGCTGCCTTCGACGATTTCGACCCCGCGCAGGACGCCGTGTGGATGGCGGAAGTGGCGGAGGAATCCACCCATGTCTGGTCGAGCAAGCCGCGCATCGCGCTGTTCCTCGCCGCCATGCGCCACTTCGCCGCCGACCTGCGCGCCGCGGGCCGCATGGTGCATCACACCCGGCTGGATGATGCCGAGAACGCGGGCAGCCTGGCCGCCGAACTCAGCCGTGCGCTGCACCGCCTGCAGCCCGGGCAACTGCTGATGACCGCGCCCGGCGACTGGCGCGTGCTGCAGGCGCTCAAGGCCACCGCCGCCGCACAGGGCCTGGCGCTGGACCTGCGCGACGACCGCCATTTCTACGCCACGGTGCGCGAATTCGCCGCGCATGCGCGCGGGCGCAAGCAGTTGCGCATGGAGTATTTCTACCGCGCCATGCGCCGGCAGCATGGCGTGCTGATGGACGGCGACCAGCCGGCGGGCGGGCAGTGGAATTTCGATGCCGACAACCGCGAGGCCTTTGCCGGGGCGGGCCCGGGTGTCGTGCCCGAGCCGATCCGTTTTGCCCCTGACGCCATCACCCGCGAAGTCATCGCGCTGGTGCAGGCGCGCTTTCCCGATCACCCCGGCAGTCTCGACCACTTCGCCTGGCCGGTGACGCGACAGCAGG
>DAIAZB010000295.1 GCA_027443745.1 Thiomonas sp.
GGGGATCGCGTCGAGGGCGTGTTCTGCATGCCGCGAGCATAGGGCAAGAAGGCTTGGGAAACCCCCTGAATCGAGGCGTTGCGGCGGTAGGCGCTGAGGCTGTGCTCGGATATAGTCCCGGCATGCCCATCGACTCCTCCCAACCCGACCAGCGCACATCTGATGTGGCCGAGCCAGGGGGTCTTGACAGCGGTCGATCCGTGGGGCCCGAGTTCACGCCGCAGTGGCTGGACGCCCTACCTGCGCTGTTCTCTTTTTTCGACGCCGACTGCCGGCTGCGCCAGTGCAACGCCGCCTACGCCAACTGGCTGGGTCGGCCGGTGCTGGACATTCTCGGCATGCCGCTCGACGCGTTGATGGATGCCGAGGCCATGGCCGCCATCAACCCCCATGTTCAGGAAGCCCTGACTGGCAAAACCGTGCTCTACGCCCGGGAGCAAAAGCGGGGGCGCGAAGCGCGCTGGATGGAGGTTCGCCTGCAACCCGCCTGGGACATGCGCGAACCCGACCTGCCGCCGCAAGTGGTGGGCTTTTACTGCCTGGAACTCGACCTCTCCGCCAACAAGCTGCAGCAAGATCGCGCCAGCTTGCTGCGCCATGCATCCGGCGCGACCTTCTGGACCCTGGACTTGCAGCAAGGGGTTTTGCGCAGCGAGCAAAATTGGTTCGACCCCAGCTTGCGCGAGGAGCCAGCCCATTTCAACCTCGCCGAGCTGCGGGCCCTGGTCCCCGAGAGCGACCGCGCCGGGGTGCTCAGTGGCCTGCAGGCGCTGATGCAATCCGGTCCGGTCAGCCCCAGCATCGAGGCCCGGATCTGCCGCACCGACGGCAGCATCATCTGGACCCGCAGCCAGGGCCTGGTCAGCCGCAAGTCGGCAAGCGGCGAGCCGCTGGAGCTCATGGGCATCAGCGTGGACATCAGCGCCACCAAAAAGGCGTTGGACGACCTGCGCAACAGCGAGCTGCGGTTTCGCACTTTCGCCGAGCTGTCGTCCGACTGGTTCTGGGAGCTCGACGCCGAAGGCCGTTTCACCAGCCTGAGCGCCAGCGCGCTGCGTAACCGCCATGTGCAACAGGTGCGCGAAGCCGTGCTCGGTCGCCAGTGGCAAAGCCTCAACCCCGCATTGGCCGCGTTGCCGCAATGGAAAGCCCTCGCCACGCTGATGCAGCGCCAGCTTCCATTCCACGACCTGATCCTGCCCTTTCGCAGCGCGGGCACCAACACCCGCTGGTGGCGCCTGAGCGGCACACCGGATTGGGATGGGCAGGGCGTGTTGAACGGCTGGCGTGGCGTCGCCAGCGACATCACCGAACAGCGCGAGGCCGAAGACAAGCTCTATTCCATTGCCTACACCGACGCACTCACCGGGCTGTCGAATCGGGCCGGCTTCGAGCGGTTGCTGGAGGCGGCGCTGCAAGAGGCGTACGGTCGGCCGCCGGTCGCCCCAGGCCCTGCACCCGCCCCGGACGGCGCGCACCCTGGACGCCGGCAATCCGGTGGCGCCGAAGCCGCATCCGGTCCCGCGCCGGTCGCCGGAGCCTTGCTGTTCATCGATCTGGACCAGTTCAAGCAGATCAACGACAGCCTGGGTCACGGCATGGGGGACCGCGTGCTGGCCGAAGCGGCGCAGCGCATCTACACCACGCGCCGCGCCGGCGACCTGGTCGGCCGCTTCGGCGGCGACGAGTTCCTGGTGTACTCCCGCCAAGTCGAGCCTGCCGGCAACAGCCCGGCGAGCGAGGTCCTCGCCGAGCGCCTGCGCGCCGATCTGGCACGGCCTTACGATCTTGACGGCCGCATCCTGCACACCACGGTCAGCATCGGCATGGCGCAGTTTCCGCGTGATGGCCGCACCATTGCCGAATTGCTCAGCCATGCCGATGCGGCCCTGCATGAGGCCAAAACCCAGGGACGCAACCGCGTGCAGGTCTTCACGCCGCAACTCCTGGCCAAGCTGCACAAACGCACGCAGTTGGAAACAGAACTGCATGCCGCCCTCGAGCAGCAGAGCTTTCGGATCGCGCTTCAACCCATCGCCCGGCTGGAGCCGGACGCACCCGAACGCATGCCGTCGCAGCGACGCTACAGCGTCATCGGCTTCGAGGCTCTGGCGCGCTGGACGCGGCCCCATGGCGACGACATCAGCCCGGTGGAATTCATTCCCATGATCCAGGATCTGGGACTGATCTCAACCTTCGGCGATCTGATCATCCGCCTCAGCCTGCAAGCCCTGCGGCGCTTGCGCGACGACTGCGGCTACACCGGGCACATGTCCGTGAATGTCTCGCCTGCCCAGCTCAAGAACGGCTGTGTCGAATGCCTGCGCGACGAACTCGCTGCCGCCGGCATCGAGCCCTCCGCGCTCACCATCGAGATCACCGAGAACCAGCAGGTCATGTCCTGCCCCGACTGCCTGCTCACGCTCGACACCCTGCGTGCCATGGGCGTGCGCATTTCGCTGGACGATTTCGGCGTCGGCTTCTCCAACCTGGAATACATCACCCGTTTGCCGGCGACACAACTCAAGATCGACCGTACCTTCACCCACGGCGTGGCGCAGGACCGCTACAAGGCGGCGGTGGTGACCGCGACCCTGGCAATGGCGGCGTCTCTCGGCATGGATGCCGTCGCTGAAGGCGTGGAAGACGCCGCAGATCTGCGCTGGGTCGAGCAGGCCGGCTGCCGCCAGGTGCAGGGTTGGGCATTGTGGCCGGCCATGGACCTGGACGCCGCCTGTGTCTTGTTGCAGACCCTGCACAGCGTGCCGTAGGCGCTCGCCAGGTCGGCGTCAGCGAAACGGTTTCCGCTCCGGCCCAACCCCCGGGCAGGGAGCGTGGTTTCCGTGCGCCGGATGAGTGTGCCGAATGAGTACGCTGATTCCGTGTGCCGAGTGCGCGTGCCGAGTCAATGCGCCGAGCCAGCAGGCACCGGGGCCGACGCAGAAGCCTCCGTGGACATCGTCGCGACGGTTTCGTCGCGCAGCGCCCGCCGCAGAATCTTCCCCACCGGGGTCTTGGGCAATTCGTCGCGGAACACGATGGTCTTGGGCCGCTTGTAGCCGGTGAGACGCTCGGCCATGAAGGCCTTGAGCGCATCCGCGGTCAGGTCCGGATCCTTGCGCACGATGAACAACCGCACCGCTTCACCCGAGCTCTCATCGGGCACGCCGACCGCGGCGGCTTCCAGCACGCCGGGATGCATCACCGCCACATCCTCCACCTCGTTGGGGTA
>DAIAZB010000296.1 GCA_027443745.1 Thiomonas sp.
AATGTAGCTGCCTTGTATCGACTGTGTCCAAGCGTTTCACCTGGCCTCGGTATTTATGCGGAGCGACATACCCCCCCGGCTGCCGGTGTCCGGCACAACCCGCCGGAGCAGGAGCAGCGCAAGACCGGTGTCGCAAGCCCCGTGCAGCCGATCGCCCCGCCTACAATTCCAGCCGTTCCCAGTCGACCCACCCTGCCGCATGACTTCAGCCCTACTCACGACCTCCATCACGTCCCTGCCTCTGCTCTCGCGCGGCAAAGTGCGCGACAACTACGCCGTGGACGACGACCTCATGCTGATGGTGGCGAGCGACCGCATCTCGGCTTTCGACGTCGTGATGGACCAGGGCATTGCAGGCAAGGGGGAAATGCTCGCGCGCATCTCGTGCTTCTGGTTCGGCTTGCTGGAAGACGTGGTGCCCAATCATCTCACCGGCATCGACCCCGAAAGTGTGGTGGCCGAGCACGAACGCGAGCAGGTGCGGGGCCGCGCTCTGGTCGTCAAGCGGCTCAAGCCGCTGCCGGTCGAGGCCGTGGTGCGGGGTTACCTGGCGGGCTCGGGCTGGAAAGACTACCAGGCCGGCGGCAAAGTGTGCGGCGTGGATCTGCCCCATGGTCTGCAGCAGGCAGCCCGCCTGCCGCACCCCATTTTCACCCCGGCCACCAAGGCTGCGCTGGGCGAGCACGACGAAAACATCGACTTCGGGCAGATGGTGCGACTCATCGGCGTGGAACTCGCCGGCCAGGTGCGCGACATCAGCCTGGAGATCTACAGCCGCGCGGCGGCCTATGCCAAACCGCGCGGCATCATATTGGCCGACACCAAGTTCGAGTTTGGCCTGGACAAGCAGGGCCGCTTGGTGTGGATGGACGAGGCGCTCACGCCCGACTCCTCACGGTTCTGGCCGGCAGACCAGTGGCGCGAGGGCATCTCGCCACCGAGTTTCGATAAGCAATTCCTGCGCGATTGGCTGGAAACCGTACCCGGCTGGACCAAGCGGCCACCACCCCCCACGTTGCCGCCCAAGGTGCTCGACGGCACCGCGGCCAAATACCGCGAGGCGCTGGAGCGCATCACCGGCCCCGCGTGATCCGCCGGCTCCGACACGAGGCCTCCAAGGCCGAAGGTCGGCATCTCAACTCAAGACCACCATGCTCAGGCGGCGGCGGTAGCTTTCCACCGTGGGGTCTGTGGCAGGCGCCTGGCCTTCCGCCGGCTTGGCCACCGGTGGCGCGATCAGTTCGAGGATGGCGACATAAGCCTTGCGCGCGGCATCCCCGTTCCAGTTTTTGTCGCGCATGAGGATGTCGAGCAGTTCGTCCATCGCCTCGGTCCAGCGCTGTCCCGCCATATGGTGCTGCGCCAGGGCAAAGCGGGCGGCGAAGTCACGCTTGTTGGCCGCGATGGTCGCCTGCAATGTGCCGATGTCGGCAGTGGTTGCAGTGGCGTCGATGGCGTCCAGCCAGTGCTTCAGCGCACTCGCCATGCGGTCGATGGCCACTTTGCCGGACAGCGGCTCGAAGGCGCGGCGCGCGTCGTCCAGGCGGCCCTCCTGCAACAGCAGCTTGACGTACTCGCCGCGCGCCGCATCGTTCGCCGGGTTGGTGGCCAGCGCTTGCTGCAGTTGCTCCAGCGCGGAGACCGGCGCGGCCTCTGCCAAGGCATCCGGCACCTCCTGAGCGTCATCCTCTTGGTCCGCGAAAGCAGGCATATGTTTGTCGAGGAACTCACGAATCTGCCCTTCGGGCAGGGCGCCGACAAAGCCGTCCACCGGCTGGCCGTCTTTCATCAACACCACCATCGGAATGCTGCGCACACCGAAAGCCTGGGCCAGTTCCTGCTCTTCCTCGGTGTTGACCTTCACCAGTTTGAAACGGCCGTCGTAACTGGTTTCCAGCTTTTCCAGCACCGGGCCCAGGCTGCGGCAGGGGCCGCACCACGGCGCCCACAGGTCCACCAGAACAGGCATGGTCTTCGAGGTTTCGACCACCTCGGTTTCGAAATTCGTCAGGGTTGCGTCGATCATGATGAGTTCTCCAAAACGCACAGATGGGGGCGCCGCGGCCGATTTCCAGGTCGCCCCGCAAGACAGGGCGCGGGGGCTCGCCGGGCGAGACTGAACGCTAGACACAAGCATACTGCCCCGTAAAATGGAAGGCTTTCGGAGCAAGACGGAACGCTCCGTATCGACACGCAACGCGAAAGAACACGGCATGGCCTTGATCGGTGTGGTGATGGGTTCAAGTTCCGACTGGGACGTGATGCGGCACGCGGCCGAGATGCTGGCACGCTTCGACGTGGCTCACGAAGCCCGCGTGGTTTCGGCCCACCGCATGCCCGACACCTTGTTCTCTTACGCCGAAACCGCGCGCGGGCGTGGCCTGGCGGCCATCATCGCCGGCGCCGGTGGCGCCGCGCATTTGCCCGGCATGCTGGCGGCCAAGACCACCGTGCCGGTGCTGGGCGTGCCCGTGCCCAGCAAATACCTGCGTGGCGAAGACTCGCTCCTGTCCATCGTGCAGATGCCCAAGGGCATTCCGGTGGCAACCTTCGCCATCGGCGAGGCCGGTGCAGCCAATGCTGCGCTGTTCGCGCTGGCCATGCTGGCGG
>DAIAZB010000297.1 GCA_027443745.1 Thiomonas sp.
TGCGCGATATGGGGGCCGATGCGCCCGCCCTGCTCGACGCCGCCGAGACCGAGCGTGCCCAACGCTTCGTCTACGCCCATGACTGGCGGCGCTATGTGACGGCGCATGCGTGGCTGCGGCGCATTCTCGGCGCCTATCTCGGCGTGCCGCCGCAGCAGGTGCGCTTCGCCACGGACGCTCACGGCAAGCCGGTGCTGCTGCAAGCGTCGCCTGGAGTGGGTCAGTCGCCGCTGTGCTTCAACCTGAGCCACAGCAAGGATCTGGCGCTGGTCGCGGTGACGGCAGGCATCGAAGTGGGCGTAGACATCGAGGCTGTGCGCGCCGATCTGCCCGGCCCCGATCTGGCTGCCGGGGTGCTGAGCGCCATGGAGCTTGACGAGTTGGCGCAATGTGCCGCATCCGACCATGCGGACATGTTCGTCGGCTGCTGGACACGCAAGGAAGCCTGCCTGAAGGCATTGGGCATCGGCCTGCGGCTGGAGCCTCGCGGAGTGCACGTGGGCCTGGACCCGCAGCGCCGAGCCGTGCCGGTCAACGGCGCTGACGCACCCATCGACATCACCCCGCTGGCAGCACCAAGCGGCTATTGCGCGGCGCTGGCCGTGGTGGGAGGTTTCGCGCACATCGAGCCGCAGGTCGCCAGCCATCACCCGGAGTGGCGCACTTGACCCCATTGCGCTTCTTGCGGGATGGGCGCGAGCTGTTCGCGCTGCACCTCGAGCCGGGCACGCACGTCGCGGCGCGCGATCACGCGGTGCTGCTGTGCAACCCCTTCGGCCAGGAGGCCATTCGCGCCCATCGCCTGTACCGTGTGCTCGGCGACCGTCTGGCGGCAGCTGGCTTCCATGTGTTGCGCTTCGACTACTACGGCAGCGGCGACTCGGCCGGCGAGGACACCGCGTTCGACCTCGACGGCGCCATGGCCGACACCGTGGCCGCCGGCAACCTGCTGCTGCAACGCAGCCGCGTCTGCAAGCTGTCATGCCTGGGACTGCGACTGGGCGGCAACATCGCGGCGTTGGCCTCACGTCATTGGACCGAGCCGCTGGACCATCTGCTGCTGTTCGAGCCGGTGGCCGACGGCAGCAGCCATGTGCTGGCCTTGCGGCAATCCAACGCCGACACCATGGCCGGCATGTTCGGCTCGCGCTGGCGCATCGACCCCGCGCTGCGCCAGTTCAACCTGCCCGACCCTGACGGCGAGACGCTGGGCTTCGCGCTGACGCCGGCCTGCAAGGCGCAAATTGCCGCGCGCATCGACCCGCGCCAGCCCTGGCCCGGCCGCGCCAGCAACAGCATCATCCTCACGCCGCAAATCGACGCGTTCACCGCCTGGACGACCGGGCGCGATCTCCTGGCTTCGCCCCAATTGCGCATTGCGCCATCCGACTCCGACATCGACTGGGCCACCAACAGCGCGTTGAACACCGCCATCGTGCCCCGGGCCTGGGTGGACCGCGCGCTTGGCGCCTTGACACAAGCCGCCCATGCATGAAACCACCCTCGCCTTCGGCCCCGACCACGGACTGATCGGCACCCTGACCCTGCCCGCCGCACACCTCGACGCG
>DAIAZB010000298.1 GCA_027443745.1 Thiomonas sp.
CATAATCCGGACGAGTATCTGAACAACGAGCTGAAGCAGCGGATGAAGAACCTGCCCAAGCCTGACAACCGCAAGGACCTGGTCGGGGCAACGTCTTCGGTGATGCGCTCGCTGCAACGCCGACCCGAGCGCATCCGCGCATATTTCGATGCGGCAGATGTCAGGTATGCCGCGTGACTGTCATGTATAATAGTGGGGTATTAGTAGCGCCCTTACTTGGCATAGAAGGTCGTGTCCCCCCTGGTGGTGTAGGAGCTGTGGGTAAGTGGCCCGCCGGAGCGACCGCCGAGAGTCTGGCGTAGGCGGGCTACTTATCTACAGCGGTGGTCACCGCGGCGGCTCCGGGTAGGGTTGGGTTGCACACGCAACCCCAACCCGAGGACCACCACGATGACCGATGACACTTGAGCGCCGAAGGCGATCAAGGCCCTTCGCGAGCTGCTGGAAAAGGGCTCGGACGCCAGCTTCCTGCGCGAGATGATCGGCTTTGCCGCCGAACGACTGATGGCGCTGGAGACCGAGGAGCTTTGCGGTGCTGCTCCCGGCGAACGCACCGCCGAGCGCCGCAACCAGCGCAACGGCTACCGTGACCGCGACTGGCAGACCCGCGCCGGCACGGTCGAGCTGCGCATCCCCAAACTCCGGCGCGGCAGCTACTTCCCGGCCTTCCTGGAGCCGCGGCGGACGGCGGAGAAGGCGCTGACCGCGGTGATCCAGGAAGCCTATGTCCAGGGCGTCTCCACCCGCTCGGTGGACGACCTGGTGAAAGCCATGGGCATGGAGGGGATCAGCAAAAGCCAGGTCTCCCGCCTGTGCGGGGAGATCGACGAGCGGGCGCAAGCCTTCCTCACCCGCCCGATCGAGGGCGAGTGGCCCCTTGATCCGCTCTGCGGCTCAAGCTGGCTCGATGCCACCTACGTCAAAGCCCGGCGCGGGCACCACATCGTCTCGGTCGCGGTGATCGTCGCGGTCGGCGTCAACACCGACGGACGGCGTGAGGTGCTCGGCATGGCGATCGGCCACAGCGAGGCCGAGCCGTTCTGGGTCGAGTTCCTGCGCAGCCTGGCCCGCCGCGGCCTGCGCGGTGTCAAGTTGGTGGTCTCCGACGCGCATGAGGGGCTGAAGGCGGCCATCACCAAGGTGCTGAACGCCACCTGGCAGCGCTGCCGGGTGCCCTTCATGCGCAACGCGCTGGCCTATGCCGGCAAGACCCAGCGGCGCATCGTCTCTGCCTGGGTCGGCACCGCGTTTGCGCAGAACGATGCGACGGCAGCCCGCAAGCAGTGGCGCGAGGTGGCTGATCAGGTCCGCTCCCGGGTGCCGAAGCTCGCCGCACTGATGGACGAGGCGGAGGCCGACGTGCTGGCCTACATGGGCTTCCCCGCCCAGCATCGCGCCAAGCTGCACAGCACGGATGCGTTGGACAAGCGCCGTGTTAGGGGGATCGGCTCTTGCCCGGTCGCCCTACGGCGTCATGTCGTATCGCTGCTCTGTGCCGTTCGCCCATGGTTCGGTTTCGGCTTCTCCGACCAGGCACTGACGAACCGCGTGTAGGCCTTCTCGGCCTGCTCAACCAAGGCACGCTCTTTCGCGCGCAACTCCTTGACGCTGTAGTCGCGGGCAGGACCCGGCGCGTTCCCACCACGGCGTGACTTGGCACCAGCCTTGAGCTGCATCTGCCTCTCCTTCATCGCCACCAGCGCCGGGCGGGCAAAGGCATAGTCCTCCTGCTTGGTGAGCAAGTGCCAAGTCAGCACGGCGATCTTGCGCGCGGTCGCGACGGCTGCAACCTGCTTGCCCTTGCGAGCCTGGACGCGCAGGTAGAACGCCCGCAGCGGCCCCGGCGTCACCGCCGCGGCCCAGGCGGCCTCCACCAGCATCCCGCGCGCGTGCGAGCGACCTTGTTTGCTGATGCGTCCGTGCTGGGCGGCCCGGTCACCCGACTGCCGCACACGCGGGTCCAGACCGAGGTAGCTCACCAGCTTGTCCGCCGAGGCGAACCGTGTGACGTCGCCGATAGCGGACAGCACGCCGGCGGCCACGATCATGTTGATGCCGCCGATTGTCATCAGCCGTCGCACCCGGTCATCACCAA
>DAIAZB010000299.1 GCA_027443745.1 Thiomonas sp.
GCCACCAGACCGAGGTTGCGGATGTCCTTGACATGGGGTGCGTCACGCAGACCATGCACGGCGTTTTCCCAGTACATGTCCAGCCCCTCGCGCTGCACGCGGGTGAGCAGGCCTTCGCTGGCGTACAGCTTTTGCGCGGCCACCGCCGCGGCGGTGGCCAGTGGATGGCCCGAGTAGGTGTAGCCGTGAAAAAACTCCACCACCCCCTCGGCCGCGCTGTTGACCACGGCGTCATAAATGCCCTCGCGCATGAACACCGCGCCCAGCGGCACCGCGGCGTTGTTCACTGCCTTGGCGCTGGTGATGATGTCGGGCGTGACGTTGAAAAACTGCGCCGCGAACGGAGTGCCGAGGCGGCCGTAACCCGTGATCACTTCGTCGAAGATCAGCAAAATGCCATGTTTGCTGCAGATGGCGCGAAGTTTTTCCAGATAGCCCTTGGGCGGCGCCAAAACCCCGGTGGAGCCAGCCAAAGGTTCGACAATCACAGCGGCAATATTGCTGGCATCGTGCAACTGCACGATGCGCTCCAAATCGTCGGCCAGATGGGCGCCCCACGCCGGCTGGCCGCGCGAAAAGGCCTGATGCTCGGGTGCGTAGGTGTGGGGCAGATGGTCCACATTGGGCAGCAGGCCGCCGCGGAAGACCTTGCGGTTGGCCACCATGCCGCCCACCGAAATGCCGCCGAAGCCCACGCCGTGGTAGCCGCGTTCGCGGCCGATGAACAGGGTGCGCGTGCCTTCACCGCGAGCACGGTGATAGGCCAGCGCGATTTTCAGCGCGGTATCGACCGACTCCGATCCTGAGTTGGTGAAAAACACCTTGGTGAGATCAGCAGGCGCGATCTTGGCCAGCAGGTCGGCAGCCTCGAATTGCACCGGGTGGCCCATCTGGAAGGGTGGTGCGTAGTCCATCTCTGCCGCCTGTCGTGCGATGGCTGCGGTGATCTCCTCGCGTCCGTGGCCAGCGTTCACGCACCATAGTCCAGCCACGCCATCGAGAATCTCGCGTCCGTCATGGCTGCGGTAATGCATGCCGCGGGCGCCGACGAACATGCGCGGTGCCGCTTTGAATTGGCGGTTGGCGGTGAATGGCATCCACAGCGCCTCCAGATTGGGCAGTTCCATCGCACCTCGCTGCCCCGCGCGTGTCAGTTCGGTCTGGTCCATCGTGCATCTCCGTTGTGTTCGACTCGATACGGGGAATTGTGCTTGCGATTGCAACGCTGTCCAAGTACCACAAGCTCTGCGCTCCATGGGGCCATGCTCGGGATATGGGGCACACGTTGCAGCGAAAGCGCGCCACGCGCGATCGGCACGACCCGGCACCGAGTTTGAGCCGGTGCTTACGCGACTGACGCTGTGGCTGTATGTTCTCGGCTATGTGTGGACCGCTTTGTGGTTCGCGCATGATGTGCAGGCAGTTGCGGCCACCCCGAACGCGAGCAACGCGTGATCCCGGCTTGCTCCAGGACTCTGGTTGCAGAGCCGAGGTATTGCCTGACATGCCATGTGCTGCAGTTACCCCTGCAGTGTCCCTTTTCCACCCTACCTCTCGTTCCATCATGGCGATCGGCCTCTACATCATCGGCGATGAAATCCTGTCCGGCAAAAGGCGGGACAAGCATTTCACGCAAGTCCAAGACTTGCTGGCAGCCCGGGGCATGCAACTGCATTGGGCCCAGTATCTGAGTGATGATCCCGCCTTGCTGCACATGGCCTTGCGTGCAAGTTTCGCGCGGGGCGACGTGGTGTTGAGTTGCGGAGGGATTGGCGCCACGCCCGACGACCACACGCGCCAGAGCGCGGCGGCGGCCCTGGAGGTGCCGCTTGAACTCCACCCCGAGGCCAAGTGCCTCATTCAGCAACGCATCGCGACGGCAGCGCTCGGGCCGCTCGATGCGCCAGCCAACGTCCAGCGTTTGCAGATGGGCATGTTCCCGCAAGGCAGCGCCATCATCCCCAACCCCTACAACCAGATTCCCGGGTTTTCGATTCACCAGCACTTTTTCGTGCCCGGTTTCCCGGTCATGGCCTGGCCCATGCTGGCCTGGGTGCTCGACGGACCGCTGAAGCACCTGCACCGCATTGGCAGCTATCTCGAGCGTGCCGTCGTTCTCCAAGGCGCAATGGAATCCGACCTGACGCCGCTGATGGAGCGCATCGAACGCGAGCATGCCAGTGTCAAGGTGTTCAGCCTCCCCAGTGTTGATCACCCGGAATGGGGCCGGCATATCGAACTGGGCGTCAAAGGCGAGCCTCAGGACGTGGACTGCGCATTTGATGCACTCAAACAGGGACTCGCAGGTCTGAAAGCGCAGATCCGCACAGAAGTTGTGCGAAAACTCTAATGAGCACGCTCTTGGTGCGAGCTGACTTTCGGGTAACCATCTCGACCTGTCGATTTTGGCGGCGGTTCCGCAGAGACGGCTGCCTGCCATTGTGTGGCATGGTTTCTGCTAGATTTTCGGCATCGTGGACGGCACGACCGGTGTGCTCATGAACAGCCTCCAGCAGGTCCATGCCCCAGCGCCAGACCCTTTCCACCAACCCAATCCCATGACTGGAGAATTTGCATGACCAAACACGTTGCTGATGTGATGAACCTGGTGAAGGAACACGATGTCAAGTTCGTGGACTTCCGCTTTACCGACACCCGTGGCAAGGAACAGCACGTGACGGTGCCGATTTCCGCTTTCAACGATGAAAAGTTCACCCAGGGCCACGCTTTCGACGGTTCGTCCATCGCCGGCTGGAAAGGTATCGAAGCGTCCGACATGTTGCTCATGCCCGACCCGAACACCGCCAATATTGATCCGTTCATGGAGGAAACCACGCTGCTGCTGAGCTGTGACGTGCTCGAGCCGGGCGACGGCAAACCCTATGACCGCGATCCCCGCTCCATCGCCAAGAAAGCCGAGGCCTATCTGAAGGCATCGGGCGTGGGCGACACTGCCTACTTTGGCCCGGAGCCCGAATTCTTCATCTTCGATCAGGTGCGCTGGAACGTCGACATGTCCGGCTGCTTCGTCAAGATCGACTCCGACGAGGCCTCCTGGAAGTCGGGCGAGAAGATCGAAGGTGGCAACATGGCCCACCGCCCGTCGGTCAAGGGTGGCTATTTCCCCGTACCTCCGGTGGACAGTCTGCAGGACATCCGTTCGGAGATGTGCCTGCTGCTGGAGCAGATGGGCGTACCGGTTGAAGTCCACCACCACGAAGTGGCCGGTGCCGGTCAGTGCGAAATCGGCACCAAGTTCTCCACCCTGGTGCAGCGCGCCGACTGGACACAGGTCCTGAAGTACGTGGTGCAGAACGTGGCCCACAGCTACGGCAAGACGGCCACCTTCATGCCCAAGCCCGTCGTTGGCGACAACGGCTCAGGCATGCACGTGCACCAGTCCGTGTGGAAGGACGGGAAGAATCTGTTCGCCGGCAACGGCTATGCCGGGCTGTCCGAGTTTGCGCTGTACTACATCGGCGGCATCATCAAGCACGCACGTGCGCTCAACGCCATCACCAACCCCGGGACCAATTCATACAAGCGCCTGGTGCCGGGCTTCGAAGCTCCGGTCAAGCTGGCCTACTCGGCCCGCAACCGTTCTGCCTCCATCCGCGTGCCCTATGTGCCCAGTGACAAGGCACGTCGCATCGAAGTGCGCTTCCCCGACCCCACCTGCAACCCTTACCTGGCGTTCTCGGCCATGCTGATGGCTGGCCTGGATGGCGTTGAAAACAAGATTCATCCGGGCGAAGCCGCCAGCAAAAACCTGTACGATCTGCCGCCGGAAGAGGACGCCAAAATCCCAACCGTGTGTTCCAGCCTCGACCAGGCACTGGAGTATCTGCATCAGGATCGTGCCTTCCTGACCAAAGGCGGTGTGTTCAGCGAAGATTTCATCGACGCCTACATCGACTTGAAGATGGAAGAAGTGACCCGCTTCCGCATGACCACCCATCCGGTGGAGTTCGACATGTACTACTCG
>DAIAZB010000300.1 GCA_027443745.1 Thiomonas sp.
CAACTCCAGCGTCGACGACCTGAGCGAGCCCTGGGCCGTGCCGCTGGCCGAATCGCGCCTGTCCACGTTTCTCGCCGCACGCGGGCAAAGCGTCGGCAGCCTTCCCGATGCCTGGCTGGAAGGCCACATCACCGACGCGCAAAGCCGCTTCAACCTGGCTGATCTTGCGCCCGGCGGGCGCATCGACCCGAACGCCTTGGCCGTGCTGCAACGCCTGTGCGCCACCCTCGGCGTGAGTCAGGATGTAGCGCAAACCCTGGCCAATGGCGTGGCCACTGCACTGCTGGCCACGGCCGCCACGCCAGGCGGTGCGGCATCGCAGCCAGCGCCCGGCGCCTACGCCGCGCAAACCAGCGTGCTGCCGTTGCAGCAATTGCAGGACCTGGCGCGCTTGTCGCCCGCCGTGGCTCAGGCGCTGCCGGCTCTGCTTCCCGACGTGACACTGCTGCCCACGCCGACGCCGGTGAACGCCAACACGGCCGGCGCCACCGTGCTGGCCGCCGTGCTGAACATCTCGTCCGATGCCGCCGCGCGCCTGGTGCAGGCGCGCAAACAGAACTATTTCCGCAGCACCGGCGACATCACCACCGCCTTGGGCCAGCAGGGCCAGCCGGACATCAACCCCGCACTGGTGGGCGTGTCCAGCGGCTTTTTCGACGCCACCGCGCGGGTGCGGATCGACCACTTCGAGTACGCCGAACGTGCGCTCATCCAACGCGCCGGCCTCGTCACCCTGGTGCTGCGCATGCAGCGCGTGCCTCCCTGGCTTGCGGCGGCCCCGGCGCCAGCGCCCTGACGGCACCCGCATCCCTACAATCGTCCAGCATGAGAGCCTTTCTCGACACGCTTGGCGCCAAGCCCTCCGCATGAGCACGCTCGTCGTTCGCTTGCATCCGGGCAGCGCAGCCGGCGTCGGTGGCAAATCCACCGCGCTGGACTACACCTTGCTGAACGCCAACGGCCAGGCGACCGACAACGGCCATGCCCAGCCTGCGCTGCTGCCGCGGGCACAGCGTGTGCTGGCCGTGCTGCCCGCCGAGCAGCTCACCCTGCTGGCGCTGAACCTCCCGGCGATGCCACCCCAGCGACTGCAAGCCGCCTTGACCGGGGCACTGGAAGAGCGCCTGCTGCACGACCCGGTCGGCGTGCATCTCGCGGCTGGCCCGCGCGAAGCCGACGGCAGCGTGCGCCTGGCCTGCGCCTGCGAGCGCGCGCCACTGGCCGCGGCCTTGCAAGCCCTGGCCCTGGCCGGGCGTGAACCCGCCGCCGTGGTGCCCGAGCCCGTGTTGCTGGCCCCTGCCGAAGCCTGGCTCAGCGCCCTTCCGAGCGGGCTGCGACTGCTCTGGCGTGACGCCGATGGTGAAGCCGCTTGGCTGCATCTGCCGCTCGATGCAGGCGCCGGTGCGACCCCTGCAGACCCTACCCACGAGTCCTCGCCCATGCCCGAATTGCTCACCGCGCGGCCCACACGCGTGCTGGTCGACCCGGACTTGCGCGATCTGGCCGCCCGTTGGTTCGGCCCAGCAGCCGACATCACGCCCATCACCCATGCGGATGTGCTGGCGCGCGCCGCGCAGTCAGCCTGGAATCTGCGCCAGTTCGAGCTAGCCCCGCAAGCAGCCATGCAACGCGGCATGGCCGGATTGGCCAAGCAGTTGCGCACCCCGGCATGGCGTCGCGTCGCCATGCTCGTCGGCGTGCTGCTGCTGGTGCAGATCGTCGGCATCAACCTGGTGGCGATGAAGCTGCGCAGCACCCGCAACCAGTTGCAGACCCAGGTTCAAACCGTGGTGAGCGAGGCCCTGCCGGGCACACCTGCTGTGCTCGACGCCCGGCTGCAAATGCAGCGCGCGCTCGACAACGCGCGCCTGCGCGCCGGCAAACCCACCAGCTCCAGCTTGGAGGCGCTGATGGGTGCAGCGGCACAGGTCCTGCCGGAGAAGACCGCCCTCGTCCGCACGTTGGACTACGCCCCGGGTCGGCTGCAGCTCAGCTTGCCCGGCGAGCAGGCGGCCGCGGCGCAAGCGCGCTGCAACCTGCTGCAACTGCCCTGCGCCGCCACGGGCGACACCCTCACCGTCGGCACGTCCGGCAGCGGATCCGGCGATGCCGGCGGTACGCCAGGCGGCATCGCCAACGGCAGCATCGGCGGCGCGGGAGCGAGCAGCTGATGGCCAGCGTTCCCCAGCCCTCCTCCATGCTGCCCGGGCTGGTCGCGGCCTTGCGTGCCCGCTGGGCAGTGCTGTCGCTGCGCGAGCGCCGACTGGTGAGTCTGGCGGCTGCCCTGATGGGCCTGGCCCTGGCCTGGCTGGTGCTGCTGCGTCCGGCGCTGCACACTCTGCGCACGGCTCCGGCAGACATCGCGCGGCTGCGAGCCACATTGATCACGGCGCAGGACCAGGCGCGGGAACTGGCGCAACTGGCCGCCGCCCCGGCCGCGACGGTGACGAGCAGCGACGTGCGCAGCGCCGTGCGCGACTGGCTGCATGCGCACGACGCCCAGGCCGACGCTGCAGTGACGGTGCTGCCCGGCGGCATCACCCTGGACGTCAAGCGCCTGAAACCGCAGACCTTGCTGGGCATCGCCCAGGCGGCGCGACGCGACTGGGGCGCAACTGTGGCACAGGCGCAACTGCGGCGCAGTGGCGACGGCCTGCTGGCGGGACGCATCCAGTTGGCGCAACAGCAAGCCGCGGGTGGCTCCTCCGCGCCATGACGCCGTGTTTCGTCCCGGCGCATTCCAGGGTCAACGCCGGTGGAGCGGCGCCAGCGCTGCATCCATCGATGGCGCCTTGATCCCGGCTTTGCGCACCGGCACCCCACACCGCTTTGCGCTGCCCGGCAGCACCATGGCGCATCCATCGTCCGCATCCTCGACCTGAACACATGGCCCGTCGCTCCCAACCTGTTGCCGGCACGCGCTGGCCCCTGTGGCTGGCGGCGCTGCTCGGCCTGCTGTTCGCCTTGGTGCTGTTCGCGCCGGCGAGTTGGCTGGCAGGCCCTGCGGCGCGCCTGAGCCAGCAGCGCGTGCTGTTGGCTCAGGCGCAGGGCACCTGGCATGACGGCTCGGCGCAGGTGGTGCTGAGCGGCGGCGCGCAAAGCCGTGGGGCGACGCTCGTGCCGGGCAGGGTGCGCTGGCGCCTCGGTTTGGCGGCACTGTGGCACGGCCGCGTGGAGCTGGTGCTGCATTGGCCGGCTCTGGCCGAAGCGCCGCTGCGGCTGCGTGTGCAGTTGGGCATCGGCAGCTGGAGCGTGCAGCAGCTGCAAGCCGCGCCGCAAGACATCGCGACCGCGATGCCGGCATCGCCACCAGCCGCAGCCGCAGCCGACGCGTCGGCATGGCAGGCGCGGCTGCCTGCCGATCTGCTGGCAGGCCTGGGGACGCCGTGGAACACCCTGGCTTTGCAGGGCCGCATTGTGTTGTCGCTGCAACAGGCGCGCCTAGAATCGACCTCGGGCCGATTGCGCCTGAACGGGCAGATTCAGGTGCATGCGGACGATATGCGCTCACGGCTCAGTACCGTGGCGCCGCTGGGAAGCTATATGCTGCGCATCAACGGCGACGGCGCGAATGCCGGCATTGTCCTGTCCACGCGCACCGGCCCCCTGATCCTGGACGGCCGCGGCGTGTGGAATGGTCAGCGCTTGCAGTTCGACGGCACGGCGCGTGCCGGCGCGGGACAGGAGCAGGCCCTGGCCAACCTGCTCAGCCTGCTGGGCCAGCGGCAAGGCGATCATGTGCGCATCAGTTTGTGATTCGCGAATTCGAAACCGGGCCACGGCCAGCAGCAGGACAACGTTGACATCAAGCCGATATGAGTGAGCAGCGCGCCGCATCTTCAGCATCGCCCTCCGTCGAACCGTCGCGCCTCGGCGCGCGCCGCACCTCCTCGGCCCTGCTGTTGGCGCTGGCGCTTGTCGGCTTGCTGC
>DAIAZB010000301.1 GCA_027443745.1 Thiomonas sp.
CTGCACCTGATGCTGCAACCAGCCCAACATGTGGGCCACCACATGCTGCATTTCGCTCGGGTGCTGGGTGGAGCAGAGCACGCGCATGCCGGCGTTCTCGGTCGGCATGGCGTAGGCCACCTGGCCTTCCAGGTAGAACTGTTCCTGCCCGCCCACGCTCAGGCTGCCCTGCAGGCGGTGGGGCGCTGCGGCCATGGCCTGCTCCAGCGCGCCGGGCGCGGCTTCGCGCCGCAGGTGCATGGGCGGCAGCACATAGCGGCCTTGCGCATGCGCCTCGCGCGCGGTGAGCAGCGCGGGCAGGGCTTCGGCGCGGATGACGTCGCGGGCCAGCGCGGCGGCGCGCCGCGCCAGCACCTGGGTGGTGGCCACCACCAGGAACACCGGCTGGCCGACGAAGCGCAGCTCCCCGGCGGCGAGGATGGGATCGTCGTGCACCACCGGGCCGCAGTCGTTCACCGCTGGGATGTCGGCTGCGGTGAACACCGCCACCACGCCGGGCTGGGCGCGGACGCGCTCCAGATCGACGCCGAGCAGCGTGCCGTGCGCCAGCGGCGAGAGGCCGAGCGCGGCGTGCAGCGTGCCGTGCAGCTCGGGTGTGTCGTCGGTGTAGGCGGCCTGGCCGCTGACGTGCAGATGGGCCGACTCATGCGGCGGGCTCACGCCCACGCGGGCGCCGTCGCGCAGCGCGGGCCATTCGGCTTCGGCCCAGGCAGGGGCGCCATGGCGGGCGAAACCCGACATCGCGGGAACCGTGTGCAGGGGTTCGACAGGTTTGTTCATGGGGATTCCTCAAACCGTGTGCAGCGTCGGATTCAGCCCCGCCCAGACATGGGTTTGCGCCCTGCTCAAGGGCGTATCGACGCGGGTTTCGAGCCAGAAGCGCCACAGCAGGTTGCGTGCCACGCGCTGGCGGTGCGTGCTGCTTGCGCGCAGGTCGGTGAGGGGTTGGAAGTCGGCGTCGAGCGCCCGCATCGCGGCGCGCACGCTGGCCTCGGTCCAGGGCTGGCCGAGCAGCGCGGCTTCGGCCTGCGCGGCACGCTTCACCACCGCGGCCATGCCGCCGAAGGCGAGGCGGACGTGGTCGATGCGGCCTTGCGCATCAAGCCGCACGGCCAGCCCGCAGCTCACCGCCGAGATGTCGCAGTCGTAGCGCTTGGACAGCTTGTAGGCCCGCAGCCGCAGCGGCGCATCCGCTGCAGCCGGCAGCGGCAGTTCGATGGCGCGCAGGAACTCGCCGGGCCGCAGCGCGTTGTTCATGTAGTCGAGATAGAACGCGGCAAGCTGCAGGCGGCGTATGGCATTTCCGTGTTGCAGCACCAGCACAGCATCGAGCGCCAGCAGCACGGGGGCACTGTCGCCGATCGGTGAGCCGTTGGCCACGTTGCCGCCCAGGGTGCCGGCATGGCGAACCGGGGGGCCGGCGAAGCGCAGCGCCATTTCACGCAGCTCGGACCAGGTCTGCACCAGCGCAGTCCAGGCGTCTTCCAGCGGGACGGCGGCGCCGATGCGAAGCAGGGTGTCCTCACGTTCGATGGCGGCGAGTTCGCGCACATTGCCGAGGTACAACAGATCGCCGACATCGCGGAACTGCTTGTTGGTCCAGAGGCCGATGTCGGTGGCACCCGCCAGGATGGTGAGCCCCTGCCCGCCTTCGGCGTGCGCCCCCCGAGGGGGCAGCGGCGTCGCCTTGAGGCGGCTCGGCGCC
>DAIAZB010000302.1 GCA_027443745.1 Thiomonas sp.
AGGTGATCCGCGCGCAGAGCATCATGCATGGCAAGACCAGCGCCTTGTCGCATGATGGCCGTGGTGTGTTCGACGGCCTGCCCAGCCCCTACACCGTGGTGCGCTACCACTCGCTCGCGATCGCGCGCGAGAACCTGCCTGCTTGCCTGGAAATTTCAGCCACGACCGGAGACGGCGAAATCATGGGCGTGCGCCATCGGCAGTACGCCATCGAAGGTGTGCAGTTCCATCCGGAATCCATTGAAACCGAGCACGGCCACCGCCTGCTGCAGAACTTCCTGCGGCTGACCGGACGCTAAAAACACCATCTGGAGCCCCCATGCCCATCACCAATCAGGAGGCGCTGGTGCGCGTGATCGAGCACCGCGAGATTTTTCACGACGAGATGCTGGCGCTCATGCGCCGCATCATGACCGGGGAGATGTCGCCGGTCATGATGGCCGGGCTGATCGCCGGCCTGCGTGTGAAGAAGGAAACCATCGGCGAGATCACCGCCGCAGCCATGGTGATGCGCGAGTTCGCCACCAAGGTGCCGGTGACCGACGCCACCCACCTGGTCGACATCGTCGGCACCGGCGGCGATGCCGCCCACAGCTTCAACATCTCCACCAGCAGCATGTTTGTCGCCGCTGCTGCCGGCGCACGCGTGGCCAAGCACGGCGGGCGCAGCGTGAGTTCCTCCAGCGGCTCGGCCGATGTGCTCGAAGCCCTGGGTGCCAACATCCAGCTCACACCCGAACAGGTGGCGCAATGCCTGGACGACACCCGGATCGGCTTCATGTTCGCCCCCAACCACCACACCGCGATGAAGCACGCCGCGCCGGTGCGCAAGGAACTCGGCGTGCGTACGCTGTTCAATATTCTCGGGCCGCTGACCAACCCGGCCGGCGCGCCAAACCAGTTGCTGGGCGTCTTCCACCCCGATCTCGTCGGTATTCTGGTGCGCGTGTTGCAACGCCTGGGCAGTCAGCATGTGCTGGTGGTGCATGGGCTGGATGGCATGGATGAGGTCTCGCTGTGCGGCGAGACCATGGTGGGTGAACTCAAGGACGGTCAGATTCTCGAGTACCGGATCCACCCCTCCGACTTCAGCTTGAAATGCTGCAACTTGTCGGACATGCAGGTGAAGACGCCGCAGGAATCGGCCGAGCGCATGCGCCAAGCGCTGGATGATGTGGAGGGCCCCGTGCGTGATGTGGTGATCCTCAACGCAGGCTGTGCACTCTACGCATCCGGGCTCGCCAACTCGCTGTCGAATGGCTTGGAACTGGCGCGCAAAGCCGTCGCCGCCGGCCATGCGCGCGAAAAACTCGAGACCTTCGTGGCGTACACGCGCGAACTCGCCGCACCGGTTGCTGCTTCCGACGCGACTTCAGCATGACCGACATTCTGCAGCGCATCCTGGCAACCAAGGCGCGCGAAGTCGCGTCTGCCCGCGTTACGCGCCCCTTGCCGATGTTACGGACCGAGGCCCAAGCCCAGGGACCGCGACGTGGATTTGCCGCCGCCATGCAGGCGCGAGTGGCCGCAGGCGGAGCTGCCGTCATCGCCGAGGTGAAAAAAGCCAGTCCTTCCAAGGGCGTGCTGCGCGCGGATTTCCGGCCTGCAGACATCGCCGCAAGCTACGCCCGGCACGGCGCGACATGCCTGTCGGTTCTCACCGATCACGACTACTTTCAGGGCGCGTCCGAATACTTGGTGCAGGCGCGCGCGGC
>DAIAZB010000303.1 GCA_027443745.1 Thiomonas sp.
CATCCTCGCCAACACCTACAAGAGCCGTGGCGAAGCCGTGCCGGTGCTCACCGCCGCCGACTTCCGGCTGGACGACGACGCCTCCGGCATCGGCGCGCTGCTTGAAGCCGTCGCCAACCAGCACCACCGCACGCTGCGCGAGAAGGCGCAGCAGAACATCATCTCGGTGCAGGAGGCACGGTACGACCACGCCAGCATTGCGCCGCACCTGCAGGAAATCATTGGCGCGCTGTGGCTGCGCTCTATTGCGGTCGGTAACCTCGCTGGTGCCGATCCGGCCACGCTGCAACTGGACATCACGCGCGACATGCCGGTGGACGACAACGCCTTCCAGGTCGAGCTGGCCACTGTCGTCGAGAACAGTTTCAACATCCATCAGGAAGGCACCAAGCTGCTGTTCCGCGAGGAAGAGAACCCGCGCGCCAAGCTCATGGCCTACGCGCGCAACGACAAGCTGTTCGCCGACGGCACCGATCAGGCGCAGCTCGCCAAGCAGGTGCGCTACGTCATTGGCGGCAGCGACGAGGTCGCCAAGACCTTCCGCGTCATCGCCCTGCCGAAATCGTGGGTCAACGATCCGTGGACAGCGCTCGATGAAGCCGAGCAGCCCGACAAGTGGGATGACCGTCTGCCCATCCTCGTGCTGCCCGAAGAGGCCGACAAGCTCGACGCCACGTTGGGCCGCTGGATCAAAGACCAATTGCAGAAGCGCCGCAACACCGTGCGCTTCCTGTTGCCGCGCGCAGGCAGCACCAACTCCTTCATGGATCGCGACCTGCTCATCCTCACCCGCGCCGAAATGAAGGCGCAGGAATGGAGCGGCCAGAACCCCGAATACAAGAAGCTGCACAAGGAATTCGAGAACACCCTGCGCGACAACCTGAAGAAGCGGTTCGACCGCTTCGCCGTGCTGCAACGCTGGAATTTCGCCGACCCCGCGCAGTGCAAGTTCAGCGTCGAGCGTCTCGACAAGCAAGGTTCGCAAATCCCTGAAGCCATTGAGGAGGCGCTGACCGGCGACCTGTTCGTGCCGGAGGACTTCGAGGATCTGGTGCTCGAATACGCCAGCAACAACGAATCGGTCGGCAAGCTGCTGCGTGAGCTTCAGGAGCCGCGCCCGGCCGGACGGGACTGCATCCCGTGGCTGGGCGAAACGGCGATGAAGGAACGCCTGCTGCGCCTATGCGCCAAGGGCAAGGTCGCCATCAATTTGCGCGGCATGGAGTGCCTGCAAACGAATCCGGGCGAGGACGAGGACACCGCGTGGCGGCGCTTGCGCCCCAAGCTCTCGCTCACGGGCCGCCACCTCGACGACGTGTTTGTGATGCTGCCTTCGGCGGTGCCCGCGACGGGTGGCTCCGCGCCGCCCGCGCCGCCGGCGCCGTCGCCGGGTGGTGTTCCTCCGGGCGGTGGTGCTGCCACCACGCCGGGCGTCACCGATCCACCACCGGGCGGTTTTCCCGCTCCTACGCCAGCGCCGGGCGGCATCTTCGGCGGCGGCACGGGTGAAGGTGGCGCGACCACCAAGCCGCGCACGCCGCTGTCGAACCCGGCCACGTCGCCGCTCAATCTGATTGGCAAGATCGAAGGCTGGGGCATCGGCCCGGCCACGAAGGTGGCGGACGTGTCGATCAAGGTGTCCGCCGCCACCGGCGCGCAGCTCAAGGAACTGCTCAAGAAGCTGCCCGAGGGCATGAGCTTCGAGCTGAACCTTGAGAAGGAGGACGATTGATGGCCCTGACCGCCAGCGCCTTGCAGGCCCTGACACAAGGCTCGGACGCTGACGCTTGGCGCGTCATCATCGACCATGCGCTCGGAATCGCCGCCAAGCCTCTGGCCGCCGGCAACGCGCCCAGCGAGGTCGTCAGGCGCGACCGCGAAATCGGCGAACTGGATCTGTTCCTGTCCTCCAGCGGCTGGGATTTGTGGCAAGTCTTCGGTGGCAGCGTCGAACGCACCTCGGATCGCTTGTTGCGCTGGTGGGCCGAACCCTTCAGTGCCAAGGCCGTGCTCATCCTCGATGGGCTGTCACTGCGCGAACTGCCGTGGCTGTTGCAGGGCGCGAAGGAACGCGGTTTCACCACGCAGGAGGTCGCTGCCTGTGCCTCCGAGCTGCCCGGTGAAACCGATGAGTTCGCTCACGCGCTCGGCTTCGCCAGTCGCAGCAAGCTCCAGAACAACGGCGGCGGCCTCGCGCACAAGCTGCAAGCGGCCAGCACCGAGACGGTGGATTTGCCGTGGAAGGACTGCGAGAGCCTGATCAGCAGCGCGCCGAACCAGATCTTCTGGCACCACTGGCCCGACGCCAAGCTGCACGACGGTTCCGGCGCAGGCCAGGGGCTGGAGCCGCTGACGAAGGACGTGGCCGAGCAGTTGTCCAGTGACGACTTTTGGGCCTTCGTCGAACGCCTTGCCACCGGGCGGCGGCTGGCCATCACTTCCGACCACGGCTACGCGGCCACCGGCTACTTCCCCGATGCCGACGGCGAGGTCGGCCAGTTCCTCAAGCAGACGTTCTCAAGCGGGCGCAGCAAGCCGGGCACGGGCCTGACCCAAAACGACTGCGGCCCCTTCGTGCCGCCCGTTGCCTTGCAGATCACCAGCCCGCACGGCGCGCACCTGTTGGCCTTGGGCCGCAGGAAATGGCGCAGCCAGGGTGGCTACCCGACGCTCACGCATGGCGGCCTGTCGCTGCTGGAAGTGCTGTCGCCCTTCGTCGAGCTGACCAAGTAAGGATTCGAGGCTGATGGCCACCAAAAAACAACTACTCGCACAACAAGTCGCCAAAGCCGTCGGCGCAGGCAAGACCGTTGCGCTGGAAACCGTCGATTTCAACGACGCGAACCGTTCCAAAACCTGCCTGGAGGTGGATTTCCCGATCGTATCGGTCAACCAAATTGCCGCAATTGAGGGAAAGGGGTCTGGTGCTCTAAAGCCCATCTATCAAGTATCAAAATGGTGGGCGCGGCGGCGTTCCAGCGTGTTCCGCTCCATGCTGATTGCGGCGGCGACCAAAGCTCCGAGCGACCCTTCGCACGCGGCCAAACTGGTGTGGGACAACTACTACGCCAACCACCAGAAGAAGGGAGCGTTCAAACACCTGAAAGTCGCGGACATCTTCATGGGGGGCGGTACCACGCTGGTGGAAGGCTCGCGCTTGGGCATGCAGATGGTCGGCAACGACCTCAACCCGGTCGCATGGTTCGTGGTCAAGCAGGAACTGGCCAATGTCGATCTGGAGCAAGTGAAGAAGCTACTCGCCGACATCGAGGCCGAGGTCAAGCCGCAGATCGTGCCCTTCTACTACTGCGACGGGCCGGAAGGCGAGAAGGGCAAGTGGACGCACCTGCCGACGAACAAGGCGATGCCCTCCGATTTCGACCCCCTCGCCATCCCGCGCAGCGAGCGCAAGGACTATCGCTACGAAGGCCCGGAGATCATTTACACCTTCTGGGCCAAGCACGGGCCGTGTCAGGTGACAGGTTGCGGCCACCGCACGCCGATCATGACCAGCCCGGTGATGGCGGTGAAGACGCTGACGGTGAAATCGTGGGGGCACACCTGCGGCAAGTGCGGCGAGGAGTTCGACGTGGAGGAAGAAGCCGCGCGAATGGCTCCCGGCGCACCGTTCTACGATTCGCCCAGCGAAACCCCGTATTCCGTGCTCGACCGCAAGAAGGGCGTGATCTGCCCGCACTGCGGTCACACAGCGCTGGTGAATCTGGGCAAGGGCAAGAACAAGAAGGTGGAACTGAGCTTGCTGGTGCATCCGCAATGGCTGGCCGGCGAGGCCAAGCAGGATGCGAATGGCCAGCCCTACGGCGGTTCGGCGCAGGACGATGTGGCGGCGACCACGCGCTGGGATGCGGCACGCGCCGCGAATATTCGCTTGCTGGAGGTGCGCGGTGCGTTGCCGGATGAAGTGACCGATCCGGAAACGGGTGTCACGTTCGCGCCCGAAAAAGGTACGGTACCCAAGAAATCGCACTACGCCTGCGCCGCCTGCGGCACGGTGCAGGACGTGCTGACCACCATCAAGGCCACGGCCAAGACCGGGCCGATGGCGGCCTACGCGGTGCAGGGCTTCGCGCCCAAGCGCGATGCGGCGGGCAATCCCTACGGCGGGCGCTTCATCGCTGCGTACGACGCGGCCCACGCACGGCGGTACGACAGCGCGTTCGCAGAATGGGAAGCTCGCAAAGACGCCGATCTCAAGGAATACTGGCCACGTTCCGGTGTGCCATATGGCTTCATGACCAGCATCGCCAATGGGGACATCCGCGATGGTCACGGCTTTACCCACTGGTGGACGATGTTCAACCCGCGCCAGTTGCTCGTTCATGCGCAACTACTGAAGGCCATCGTGAACGTCGGCAGCTACGACTGGAAGGTGCGGGAATATGTGCTTGGAGCCTTCCAGCAGTACGTTCGTAACCAGGACATGTTCTGTTTCTGGAACCTGCAACGAGCGCTGGAGCCGATGTTCTCGAATAACAATTTTCACCCCAAGATGAACGTGGTAGAAAATTCTGTATTTTCGAGGCTGGGCCGGGGCGATTTCACTTCGTGTGGATCGAAAGCACTGGAGTCGCAAGTATGGGCAGAAAATCCTTGGGAAATTGCATGCTTTGACGATGATAAGCACAGTGAGAAGGTAACTACTGGCGACGCCATTTCTCCTAAGAATGTTGATATTTCTTGTCATTCAACAACAGACTTAAGCAGTCTTGCGGCAGGCTCAATCGACCTTGTCATCACAGACCCACCCTTCGGCGGCCTGCTGCACTACTCGGAGCTGTCCGATTTCTTCTACGTCTGGCTGCGCCTGGCGCTGAAGGACAAGTACCCAGACTACTTCGGCAAAGACTATACGCCCAAGTCTCTGGAGGCGGTAGCCAACCGCGCGCGCGAGCCGGAAGACCCGGACGGCTTCTACCAGCGCCTGCTCACCCAGTGCTGGCGCGAGGCGCATCGGGCGCTCAAGCCCAGCGGCATCCTCGCCTTCACCTTCCACCACAGCGAGGACGAACCGTGGGTGGCGGTGCTGGAATCGCTGTTCGATGCGGGCTACTACCTCGAAGCGACGTACCCGATCCGCTCCGACGAGACCAAGGGCGACGGCGAGTTCGGCTCCAAGACCATCGAGTACGACATCATCCACGTCTGCCGCAAGCGCACCGAGGAACCCAAGCCGGTGAGCTGGGGCCGGATGCGCCGCGAGGTGATGGCCGACGTGCGCCAGTTGCAGGCCATGCTGGAGAACCACGCCAAGGAAGGTCTGCCCGCCGCCGACATCCAGGTCATCCGGCGCGGCAAGGCACTGGAATACTTCTCGCGCCACTACGGCAAGGTGTATGTCGATGAAGGCCGCACCATCTCCGTGCGCGACGCGCTGGTTGGCATCAACCAGCTCATCGACGAGGATGCCGACAAGGGCAAGGAAGCGCCGCCGGTGAACGCCGAGCCGATTTCGCGCCAGTTTCTGCGCACCTTCGGCCATGCCGCCGAACTGAAGCGCGACCAGTTGCAGAAGTTCCTCAAAGGCTCGATCACCACGCCGGATGAGTTCGTGCAGCGTGGCTGGTGCGCGGAGAAGAACAAGGTGTTCACCCGCACCGATGCGCTGGAGTTCGCACGCGAGTGGTCGGGCAAGCACCGCCGCCGCCTGACCTCCGATCTGGATCAGGCGCTGGTGCTGATCGGCGCGTGCGTCGACGGCAGCGGCATCAATGCCTCGGACACGCTGAAGAACGACAACTTTAAACCGCACGTTGCGCTCAAGCCGCTGCTGGAATGGTTGCACCGCAACGGCCCGGATCAGACCACCCGCAACGCCGCGTCGCGTGCGGTGTCCATCTACAACTCCTGGCACGCGAGCCAAGCACCCCAGCCCGCGCAGGGTGCCTTGTTCGATGACGATGGGGAGTACGGGCGATGAGGCAACTGCGCGACACGGTGTGGCAACGGCGAGGCACCAGTTGGGTGTGGGACGAAGAGGCCCGCAACCAGATCTGCGCGGCCAGCGAGGTGTGGAGCCTGCGCCAGTTCCTCCGTGCGAAAGGAAACTGGCCAGACGACCTGCCCAGCAATGGCGGCAGGACGCTGGTGGTGGCCGGGCTGGATGGCAGCCTCGATCTGCTGACGCCGACGGATGCCGAAGCGTGGCTGGGCGATGCGATCAAGCCCGCCATCCTGTCGTTTCAGGACGAGTACGAAGGCGATGCGGCGCTGGCGTTCTGGCTGCCCGGCGGCCACAACCGCGTCAAGGCACAGGCGGCCACCGATGAGGTGGGTTGGCTGTGCCACACGCCGCACGGACATCAGATCGACTTCGGCCGCATTCTTTGGGGCCAAGCCAACGAGTACCCGCAGGAGATTCTGCTGCGCGACGGCGGCAGGCCCGCTGGCCTGTTCCATCTGCGGATTACTTGAGTGACGGCTGAGTGACGGCAGAGATTCAGTTCCAACCCGGCGAGCGCATCACTCACCACGAGTACGGACAGGGTGTCGTTGTCGATCCGGCGCGTGACGGCTACCTGCGCGCGTTCTTCGGCGTCGGCGAACGCCGCGTGCCGGTGGCGTCG
>DAIAZB010000304.1 GCA_027443745.1 Thiomonas sp.
GTTCGCGCAGCGCGAAAGCCACGTTTTCGAACACGGTCTGGTCGGTGAACAACGCTCCCATCTGGAACAACATGCCCATACGCCGGCGCGCGGCATACAACTCGGCATGCCGCATCGCGCCCACGTCCCGGCCGTCAAAGCGCACCCTCCCGGCCGTCGCCCGAATCTGGCCGCCGATCAAGCGCAGGGTCGTGGTCTTGCCACCCCCGGAGGCGCCCATGACCGCGACCACCTCGCCCGGCATGACCCGCAGCGAAACCTGCTTGAGCACCTGGCGCACGTCGTAGCCGAATTCGACGGCGTCGAACTCGACCAGCGGCTGCTTGGGCAATAGGGTCATGCGTTGTGGGTGTCGGATATCGGGGTTGTCCCGAGGCAAGCCTTGCATTCTATTGAGACTGCATGAATGCCGTTGGTGGCCTGCCAACGCCCATCCTGCAACCTAGAAGTTATTGAATCTGCTGCGCTCCGGCCCCGATTTCAGACTTGAACCTACGATGACGGCGTCCAGGTTTGCCCCTTTCCCGCCCAACCCACACTGGAGACCCTGCCATGGCAGGCCCCGACCGCCCATTCTGGCAGCGCTTATTCGAGCAAAACACCACCCCCTGGGACCGTGGTTCCGCCAGCCCGCAACTGCTGACGTGGCTGGAACACGGCGCCCTCAAACCTTGCCGCATTCTGGTGCCCGGCTGTGGCCATGGGTACGAAATCCTTACGCTGGCCGCTGCAGGATTCGAAGTCTCGGCGCTGGATTACGCCCCGGCCGCGGTTGAACGGGCTGCTGCACGCCTTAGGGCGGCAGGTCTGTATGCGAACATTTTGCAGGCTGATGTGCGCGAATGGATGCCTGATCACGGGCTTTTCGATGCCATTTACGAGCAAACCTGTTTATGCGCGCTGCATCCTGATGACTGGACGCAGTATGCCGGGCGGTTGCATGCTTGGCTCCGACCGCAAGGCAGGCTCTTCGCGCTGTTCATGCAAGCGCTCCGGGATGACGCTGCCCAGGGTCTGATCCACGGACCGCCGTATCACTGTGACATGCACGCCATGCGTGCGCTGTTTCCCGCGTCGCGCTGGGACTGGCCGGCGCCGCCCTACGCCCACGTCCCTCACCCGATGGGAGTCTTTGAAATCGGCATCGTTCTGCAGCGTAAGCCAGACGCATAACGGCACCAGGAGTGCCCGCATCGCCAAGCAGTCTCAACCAGCTTCGTGCTGCGTCACGCGCTGCTGGTCAAGCGCCGCCTCAGGAACCTCGATGTGGGAAGACTCGAAGGCCCGCAGCCGGGAGGCGTCAGGAACCTCGATGCCACCATAGCGCAGCCGCAGCAGGCCGAGGCTGGAGAGGCGCTGCAGGGCCTGATTCACGCGCTGACGTGACAGTCCGCAGAGATAGCCCAGTTCCTCCTGCGTCACACGCAGCAACTGCCCCACACCTGGATACAGCACCGGGTGGAACATGGCGGCCAGGGTGTGCGCCACACGCTCATCCGAGCCGGAAAGCCGGTCGATCTGCAACTGCCCGATGAATTGGCCCAGGCGCTCGTTGAGTTGGTTGACGATGGTGTGGATGAACGCCAGGCTGCGATCGAACAACCAAAAAAAGGTCTCCGCCGGCAACAGGCCGATGCGACTTTTGCGCAGGGCGATCACGTCGTACTTCCAGACGTCGCGCTTGAGCAGCGTGCCCTCGCCGAACCAGCCCCCCGGCGCCACGCCCGTGTAGGTGATGGTCTTGCCCGAAAGTGAGACCGAAGACACCTTGACCAGGCCGCTGAGGACGCCCACCCAATGCTCGGCGCTTTGACCGAGTTGGCAGACAGGAGCACCGGGCTCGAACACCTGCACGCGCAAATCGTGGTGCACACGCAGGCGTTCGCTGTCCTGCAATTTGGCCATCCAGAGGCAGGATTGGATGAATTCGGTGTAATCCCTAGGCTTCATGGCGCTTGATTGTCGTTTTGAAGACAAATATGCGCCAAATTCCGACCTAAACTCCATGACAAAATGTAAACGCTTCAAACAAACCCACCAAAACGACGAGTTGAAAGGTGAAGCATGACGATTGCGGGCTAATACCGACCTGCGATTCGCAGAGCGCAGGGTCAGGAGAAGACATGGACGAGTGGCCAGCAGATCGATCCGAGAACACATCGACCTTTCCGTGGTTGCTGCTGCAGCATGCCAGGCTGCAGCCCAGCGGCGTGGCCTGGCGCGAAAAGAATCTCGGCGTCTGGCAGTGCACCACTTGGGTGCAAGCGCTGGACTGGGTGCGCCATCTGGCCTATGGCTTGGCGGCGCTGGGTCTGCAGCGCGGCGAGCATGTGGCCATCATCGGCGAAAACCGGCCACGCTTGTATGCGGTCATGCTGGCGGCGCAAAGCCTCGGCGCCATTCCATCTGCGCTCTATCAGGACGCTATCGCCACGGAACTGGCCCATCCCCTGGAACTGACGGCCATGCGCTTTGCCGTGGTTGAAAACCAGGAACAGGTGGACAAACTACTGAGCGTGCGCGAGGCGCTTCCGTTGCTGGAGCATATTGTGTTCCACGACCCGCGCGGCCTGCGCCACAACACGGCACCAGGACTGCGCAGCCTGGACGAGGTCGAGGCGCTGGGACGACACCACCAGGCTTTGCAACCCGAATTGTTCGAGCAAGCGGTGGCACAAGGACAGCCGCATGACGTGGCGGCACTGTTCTTCACGTCCGGCACCACGGGCCTCCCCAAAGGTGTGGTGCATACCCACGCCAGCCTGATCGACCGGGCCCGCGCCGGTGCCGCCGTCGACCGGCTCACCGCCCGCGAGGACGTCCTGGCTTACCTGCCGGCGGCGTGGATCGGACAGAACATCTTTTCCTACGCCCAGCATCTGGTCTGCGGCTACACGGTGAACTGCCCGGAGTCGCCATCCACCGTCGCCATCGATCTTGGCGAGATCGGCCCGACCTATTACTTCGCTCCGCCGCGCGTGTTCGAGGCCCTGCTCACCGACCTGCAGGTGCGCATGGACGACGCCGCAGGCTTCAAACGCTGGCTCTACCGTGCCAGCATCACGCTGGCCGAACGGGCACAGGCTGAATGCGACGCGGGCAGTCGCCCAGCACTGCGCGACCGCCTGCTGCTGCCCCTGGCCAAGGCGCTGATCCTGGCACCGCTGCGCAACAGACTGGGCCTGAGCCGGGTGCGCGTGGCCTACACCGCGGGGGAGGCCATCGGCCCCGAGCTGTTTCGTTTCTACCGCGGCATCGGCATCAACCTCAAGCAGCTTTACGGTTCCACCGAAACCGCGGTGTTCGTCTGCATGCAGCCCGACGGCGGCGCACGCAGTGACAGCGTCGGCCTGCCTGCGCCAGGCGTGGAATTGCGTGTGAGCGAGAGCGGCGAGATCGTGTTGCGCAGCGCGGGGTTGCTGCGCGAGTACTACCGCAATCCCGAGGCCACCGCGGAGGTGCTCGACGCTGACGGCTGGTACCACACGGGCGACGCCGGCTGGATCGAACCCGACGGACAACTGCGCATCATCGATCGCGTCAATGACGTATCGCGGCTGGCAGACGGCACCCTGTTCGCGCCCAAGCTGATCGAGAACAAACTCAAGTTCTACCCGTCGATCAAGGAAGCAGTGGCCTTCGGCGCGGAGCGCGCACATGTGGTGGCGTTGCTGAACATCGATTTCGCGGCCGTTGGCAACTGGGCCGAGAAGCGCGCCCTGCCCTACAGCGGCTACGCCGACCTTGCCGCCAAACCCGAGGTGCTGGCACTGCTGGCGGATTGTGTGGCGCAGGTAAACACCGATCTCGCCGCCGACGCGCGCACGGCGGCCGCGCAGGTGCACCGCTTCGTGGTGCTGCACAAGGAACTGGATCCGGACGACGAGGAACTCACGCGCACACGCAAGGTGCGCAGGCGCTTCGTCGCCCAAAAGTACGCCGAACTGGTGGATGCGCTCTACGACCCTGCCCGGCAAAGCCAGCGCACCCAAGTGCAAGTGCGCTTCGACGACGGCCGCACCGGCTCGGTCCAGGCCGACTTGCAACTGGTCGGCACCAAGGTTCAACCCGCACTGCACCAGGCGGCCTGAAACGCTGCCCGGGAATCCCGCCGATGAATCACACCATGCGCCTGTCCGATGCCACCGAGCCGTTCCATGCCATGACGGCCGGGCCGCAGGCCGTTGCGGTGACGTCCCGTGACGACGTGCTGCTCGAACTCCTGGACATCCACCTGGCATTCGGCGGCATCAAGGCGCTGCAAGGCGTGGGATTCGATGTGCGGCGTGGTGAGATCCGCGCCATCATCGGGCCGAACGGCGCGGGCAAGAGTTCCCTCCTCAACGTGGTGGGAGGCGTCTACCAGCCACAGCGGGGAAGCGTGCGCTTCGACGGCCGCAACCCTGCCCGCATGCATCCAGCCCTGGCAGCGCGTTGGGGTATCGCACGCACGTTCCAGAACCTGGCGCTTTTTTCGGGCATGAGCGTGCTCGACAACATCATGGCCGGGCGCAGCCTGCACATGCGCTGCGGGCTGCTGGCGCAGGCGTTGCGCCTGGGGCCCGCGCTGCGTGAAGAAATCGCACAGCGGGAGGTGGTCGAACACCTGATCGACTTCCTTGAAATCCAGGCCTGGCGCAAGCAGCCCGCCGGCAGCCTGCCCTATGGCCTGCAAAAGCGGGTGGACCTGGGACGGGCGCTGGCGATGCAGCCCAAGCTGCTGCTGCTCGACGAGCCCATGGCCGGCATGAACCAGGAGGAGAAGGAGGACATGTGCCGCTTCATCCTCGACGTCCGCGAGGAGTTCGGCACCACGCTCGTGCTGATCGAGCACGACATGGGGGTGGTGATGGACCTGTCGGACCGCGTCGTGGTGCTGGACTACGGACGCCTCATTGCCGATGGCACGCCCGATGCCGTGCGCGCCGACCCTGAGGTCGTGCGCGCCTACCTCGGCAGCGACGCTGCCTGATCCACGCATCGACCGGAGCCCATCAAAATGGGATTTTTGCTGGAAACCCTGATCGCCGGACTGATGGCCGGGGTGCTCTACGCCCTCATCGCCCTCGGCTTCGTGCTCATCTACAAAGCCAGTGGCGTATTCAATTTTGCCCAGGGGGCGATGGTGCTGTTTGCCGCGTTGACCATGGCGCGGCTGCAGGATCACATGCCTTGGCCACTGGCGTTTTTGCTGGCCTTCGGCCTGATGGTGGTCTTGGCCTGGCTGATCGAACGCCTGGTGTTGCGCCACCTGGTCAACCAAAGCGGCGTCGCCCTGCTGATGGCCACACTGGGCATTGCCTACTTTCTCGAAGGCCTGGGGCAGTTGGTGTGGGGCGACGACATCTACCGCATCGACCTGGGCCTGCCCAAACAGCCCACGGTGGTCCTGAGCGGGCTGATCCCGGGCGGTCTCCTGCTGAGCCGCGAAGATCTGATCGCCACGTTGGCAGCCGCCCTGCTGGTGGCCCTGCTGACCCTGTTCTTCCAGAAATCCGATGTCGGCCGCGCCCTGCGGGCGGTGGCCGACGACCATCAGGCGGCGCAATCCATCGGCATTCCGCTATCGCGCATGTGGGTCATTGTCTGGTCCATCGCCGGCTTGGTGGCGCTGGTCACGGGCATGATCTGGGGCTCCAAGCTGGGTGTGCAGTTCTCGCTCTCGCTCATCGCCCTCAAAGGCCTGCCGGTGGTCATTCTCGGCGGGCTCACCTCGGTGCCAGGGGCCATCGTCGGCGGGCTGATCGTCGGCCTCGGTGAAAAACTGGCCGAGGTCTACCTCGGCCCGATGCTGGGTGGCGGCATCGAGAGTTGGTTCGCCTATCTGCTGGCGCTGGGCTTTCTGCTGCTGCGGCCGCAGGGACTGTTCGGCGAACGCATCATCGATCGCGTCTGAGGAAGGCAAGCCATGTTCTACCGCGAAAACGGCCAGTTCAAGACCAGCTACGCCGCCGATGCGCAGCTCTTCCCCATCCTGCAAGACAGGCTGTTCGTCATCGCCATGCTGCTTGCGGCGTTCGTGCTGGTGCCGGCCTGGGGCTCGGACTATTTGCTGCGCGCCCTGCTCATCCCCTTTCTCATCCTAGCGCTGGCTGCGCTCGGACTGAACGTGCTGGTGGGCTACTGCGGCCAAATCTCGCTGGGCACTGGTGCTTTCATGGCCGTCGGCGCCTACGCCACCTACAACATCATGGCGCGTCTCCCCGGCATGCCCCTGTTGCTGGCACTGCTGCTCGCCGGGCTGATCGCCGCCGCCGTGGGCATGCTGTTCGGCCTGCCCAGCCTGCGCATCCGCGGTTTGTACCTGGCGGTGGCGACACTGGCGGCACAGTTCCTGGCCGACTGGGTGTTCTCGCATGTGGCGTGGCTGACCATGGGCTCGGCCTCGGGCTCGGTCACGGCGCCACGCCTTGATGTTTTCGGCCTGGCGATTGAAGGACCGGTGCGCAAATACCTGCTGTGTCTGACCCTGCTGTGCATCGTCGCGCTGGCCGTGAAAAATCTGGTGCGTGCGCGCAAGGGGCGCGAGTGGATGGCCACGCGTGACATGGACGTCGCAGCCAGCGTCATCGGCATCTCGCCGGTGCGCGCGAAGCTCTCGGCCTTTGGCGTCAGCAGCTTCGTCGCCGGCATTGCGGGCGCGCTGTGGGCCTTTGTCCACCTGGGTTCATGGGAGCCGGCGGCGTTCAACATCGACATGTCCTTCAAGCTGCTGTTCATGATCATCATCGGAGGCTTGGGCTCGGTCATGGGCAGTTTTTTCGGCGCCGCCTTCATCGTGCTGCTGCCCATCGCCCTGAACCGACTGCCGGCCATGGTCGGGCTGCAACTCTCGACCAGCCTGGTGTCGCACCTCGAACTGATGGTGTTCGGCGCGCTGATCGTGTTCTTTCTGATCGTCGAGCCACATGGCCTGGCACGGCTCTGGATCACGGCCAAAAACAAACTACGCGTCTGGCCGTTCCCGCATTGAGCACGGGTCGAGGTGGCCCTTGCCCAACCCCGCCTGACACCGGTTCATTTTTCACCCACACCACCAAGGAGACACCATGACATTTCATCCTTCCCT
>DAIAZB010000305.1 GCA_027443745.1 Thiomonas sp.
TGCATGCTGCCGAACTCGCGCGCGAGGTAAGTCTCGCCATGCTCCAGCACGAAATAGCGAAAGGCTTCGGCCGAAGGCGAAAGCATTTTGCTCGAGGTATTGACCACATGCCAGCGCCGCACCAGCGGCAGGCCCTCCAGGTCGGGCACACCGATCATGCTGGTGCGCAGTTCCATGCCGATGCTGTGCAGCGACAGGAAGCTGATGCCCATGCCCGACATCACCGTCTGCTTGATGGTCTCGTTGCTCGCCAGCTCCATTTCGGTGCGAATGTCCACCCGGTATTCCCGCAGGTATTCCTCCATTGCGGCGCGCGTGCCCGAGCCGCTCTCGCGAATGATGAAACCATAATTGGCCAGCGTGCTGGCCGGGCTCTGCTCGCCGAACATCAGCGGATGATCGGGCGCGCAGACGATGCCCAGCGGGTGCGCCGCGAACGGCTCGGCCCGGGTCGCGATTTCGCGCGGCGGCCGGCCCATGATGGCCAGGTCCAGGTCATTGCGCTGCATCTGCGCCACCAGTTGCTCGCGATTGCCCACCACCAGCCGCGCCTCGATATGCGGATGCTCTTCGCGAAACAGCTTGAGCAGGCGCGGCACGAAATACTTCGCCGTGCTCACCATGCCGATGGTCAGCCGGCCCGACTCCAGACCGCGGAATCTGGCCAGCGCGTCCTCGGCGTCCTTGAGGGTCGACAGCATGCGCCGCGCGTACACCAACAGGTATTCTCCAGTCATGGTGAGGCTGACGGATTTGCCGTTGCGCTCGAACAGCGGCAGACCCACCTGCAGCTCCAGATCGCGGATCTGCATGGAAATGGCCGGCGGCGTCAGGTGCAGGTCTTTCGCCGCCTTGCCGAAATTGAGGTGGCGGGCCGCGGCCACAAACACACGCAACTGGCGCAGGGTGATGTTTTTCATCAGAAATCCTGAATTGAGAATCAAGAAATTGTGAATTTACCTTAAGTCATTGCAGGCTTATAGTTGTTGACACGGCTGTTGCACCCAAAACAGCGGCAATCTGAAGGCATCCGGGCAGCGCTCAAAACATGAAGCCGCGCCCGAACCGTTGTGAACGGGCTCAAAGGGCAACCAATGGGCTTTTACCGCAGTCGCTGTGTTCTGTTCATGCGAGTCTCCGTTAATTCTGACTGCGGGCTTTTTCAAGGGCCCTGAATCCCCGGCCATCTCACGAAGAGGCGGCTCATGGCCTTTGAAAAAGCCGTTCGGAGCCGACCGCGTTCAGGGGCGTCAGCCGTCGGGCTCTCGCTGGATCGTCGGGCGCAGAACTGGAGACGAACAAGGCAACACCCAACGACCGGCAACGATCCAGCCAGGAGGATTGCACCGGCCCAGGCCACGAACCATGCCCCGCAACCGGTCGCGCCAAGTTGGGCGTGCCTTGTGCGGCCTCACGGATCCGCGGGAAACCGCGGGATCGAGCCACGACGGGCCCTGCCAACCCGAGACGAACCTGGAGTCCCACCATGCAGCAAGGCCGCACCACCATTTCCAAATTCCTCATCGAGCAGCTCCGCGGCGCTGAGGACCAGGCCGATCTGGCCGCCTTGCTGATCGACGTCACCGCCGCGGTCAAGGCCATCGCCTCGATGACGGCCAAGGGAGCTCTGGGCGGCTTCCTGGGCTCGCTGAGCAGCGAGAACGTGCAAGGCGAAGTGCAGAAGAAACTCGACGTGTTGTCGAACGATGCCATGATCCAGTCCTGCGAATGGGGCGGTCTGGTGGCGGGCATGGCCTCCGAGGAAATGGACGATCCCTACACCCTGCCCAAAGAGTTCGAGCGCGGTCCCTACATGCTAGTGTTCGATCCGCTCGATGGATCCTCGAACATCGATGTCAAGGTCTCGGTCGGCACGATTCTCTCGGTGCTGCGCCACACCCGGATCGGCGATCCCGCCGTGGCCGATTACCTCCGCCCCGGGACGGAGCAGGTGGCTGCCGGCTACGCCATCTACGGTCCCT
>DAIAZB010000306.1 GCA_027443745.1 Thiomonas sp.
GGCGGTCGTCCCCATGTGATAGTGGTTGAACGCATCCCACAGGCCATCGGTGATCATGGTGTCGATCAGGTTCCAGTTGCCCATGCGCATGCCGTCGCGCGAGCCCGGCAGCACATGGGGCGAGGCGCTCATGTTCTCCTGTCCGCCTGCCACGACGATTTCGGCGTCGCCCAGGGCCACGGCCTGCGCCGCCAGCATCACGGCCTTCAAACCCGAGCCGCACACCTTGTTGATGGTCATGGCCGGGATCATGTCCGGCAGGCCGGCCTTGATCAGGCTCTGGCGCGCCGCGTTCTGGCCCACGCCCGCCTGCAGCACCTGGCCCATGATGACTTCCGACACCTGCGCGGGCTCGATGCCGGCACGGGCGACGGCCGCTTTCACCACCAATGCGCCCAGATCGACTGCTGAGGTCTTGGCCAGCGAGCCGCCGAATTTGCCCACGGCCGTGCGCACGGCCGTGGTAATCACGATGTCTTCACTCATGGAGAAATATCCTTGGTTGGGGTATGGACGAACAAGAAAAATCAGTCGTTTGACGCGCAAGGCCCGGCAGCCGTCATGCTCTGACCTTGACGTAACGCCCGGGAGCGGGTTCGATCGGCTTGTATCCGGCGCCACCATATTGCTTCGGTGCAGGCTGCAGCGGGCCGCCCTGCACCGCCAGCCAGGCGGCCCAATCCGACCACCAGCTTCCAGGATATTCCGTCGCCTGTTCCAGCCAGGCGGCCGGCGTGGCTGGCAGGGGCTTGGTCAGGATTTTGCGTTTGGCGTTCGCTTGCGCTTTGGGGGGCGGTTGGTCCAGCCGCCAGTGACTGCGCTTGTTCTTCGACGCCGGGTTGATGACGCCGGCGATATGCCCTGAAGCGCCCAGCACGAAGCGAGTCGCCCCACCCAGCAGCAAGGCCGAAGCGTAGCCGGCATGCCAGGGCACGATGTGATCCTCGCGCGAGGCGTACACGAACGCCGGGATCGTGATGCGCCGCAAGTCCACCGGCGCGCCCGCCACGCTGACCGCGTTGGGCCTGGGCAGCTTGTTTTCCAGATAGGTGTTGCGCAGATACCAGGCCAGCATCGGGCCAGGCAGATTGGTGCTGTCGGCGTTCCAGTACAGCAGGTCGAAAGGTGGCGGAGTTTCGCCCTTGAGGTAATTGCCGACGACGTAATTCCACGTCAGGTCGTTGGGGCGCAGGCTGGAAAAAGCCGCCGCCAGTTCGGCCCCGGCGAGCAGGCCACCCTTGCCGATGGTGGCTTCGCGCAAGCGCACCTGGGCTTCGTCGATGAACACGTCGAGAATGCCGGTGTCGGAGAAATCCAGCATGGTGGTGAGCAAGGTGACACTGTGCACCGGCCTCTCGCCCCTGGCTGCCAGCACCGCCAGAGCCGTGCCCAGCAGCGTGCCGCCAACACAAAATCCCAAGGCATTGATACCGTCCTGCGGCAGGGGCGTTGACGTCTGGCCTGTCTTGTCCGCCTCGTCCACCTTGGCTGCGGCCTTGCCGGCCTTCGTGGCCTTGCCCGATGGAGCCGCCTTGGCCACAGGAGCCGATGCGGCAGCGATGTCGCACGCCACCGCGACGGCGCGCAGCACGCCATGGTCGATGTAGTCGTCCCAGGTCCAGTGGGCGCAGCTCGCATCGGGGTTGCGCCACGACATCAGCAGCACGCGCTGGCCCTGCTCCAGGGCGTAGCGCACCAGCGAATTGGCCGGCTGCAAGTCGAGGATGTAGAACTTGTTGATGCACGGCGGCACGATGAGCAGCGGCCGCGCATGCACCTGGGCCACCAAGGGTTTGTAGTCGATGAGCTGGAACCAGGGGTTTTCGAACACCACGGCGCCCTCGCTGGTGGCGACGTTGCGGCCGACCTCGAATTCGCGCTCGTCGGTCTGGGTGATCTTGCCCCGGCGCAAATCGGCCAGCAGATTGTCCATGCCCCGTCGCAGGCTCTCGCCGTGGGTTTGGATCGCGGTTTGCATGGCCTCGGGATTGAGCGCCCAGATGTTGCTCGGAGCCGCCGCATCCACCCACTGCTGGACAGCGAAGCGGATTTTCTGCTGGATCTTGGCGTCTGCCTGCACCGCGTCCACCAGTTCGAGCAAGGCGCGCGCGCCCAGCAAATACAGGGCTGCGGTGTAGGTGGAAAAACGGTTTTCGCGCCAGCTCTCGGCAGCGAAGCGCCGGTCCTTGACATCGATCGGCTGAACGCTGCTGCCCAGCAGGCTGCTCCACAGATCGGCATACTCACGCCCGAAACGGGCCTGGATGTCGGCCACGCGGGCCGGGTCGAGCCGCAGCGAACGAGCCTGATCGCCCGTCGACTGCAAGGCAGCGGCGAATGCCTGCTGCAGACCCTCGGCCCACGCCGAGGGCGAGGCTGCGGGTGCATCGGATGCGCTCGATGCGCGGCTAGTCGAATCTGCGGATGCAAAGGGTTGTGCTGACATGGGACAGTCTGATGGTTGGGCTCAGTTGCTCGAGCGCCGCGACGAACAGTCAGATCGTAGGTCGGTGGGGGCGACCAGAGCCAAGCTGCCACGGCCCGGTGATGGCAAGCCCAGTGGCCCGACTGCACACCGCCGTCGCGCCCGAGGCAAGGTCTGCTGGAGCGGGCTGGCAGGAGTTTGGGACATGACAATCCCCGCGGGGAGGGGCGGCGCGCAACGGTGCTGTCGCATGGCTGTCTGTTTGGGGCGGGTCTCGACGTGCATGAACATGTGGGCCAGACCAGCAATTGGGAAACCCGGTTTCATTCTTGAGCAAAGCCCATGCAGTGTCAACGCGATTTCCCCGCGCCTGGATCCGTGCCTGTGGCCTTGCACGCTCCTGAAGCGCGGGCTGATGCCGAACGGGCCGCAATCCACACCAGGCCCGCCTGGCGGCCGGTGATCCGGTCCCGCCGGTATGCAAAATACCGCGCCGGATCGCTGACCGTGCAGACCCCGCCGCCCTGGACCTGAGACCCGACCATGCCGGCCGCCTGCAAGCGCAGCCGTGCCAACTGGAACAGATTCGCCAGCCACTTTCCCGGCTGCGCCATGGCCACGAAGGCGCCGGACGCCTCCGAGTCCTGTTGAACGAAAGCCGAGCGCACCTCGCCACCGACCTCGAAGGCTCGCGGGCCGATGGCAGGTCCCAGCCAGGCCTGCACCTCCGCGGGCTTGCAGTCAGCCTTGCGGCACAGGGCTTGCAGGGTGTGGTCGAGCACACCACCGGCG
>DAIAZB010000307.1 GCA_027443745.1 Thiomonas sp.
TTCCAGGTTTTCAGGCTGGAATCGGCTCCGACGGGTTCCTGGGTCGCACCGTTGATGGACTTGGTCGGGTTCATCAGCAGGTCCTTGTCGGGACCCTCGCTGTAGCCTCTCCACATTTCCTTGCCGGTCTTGGCGTTGAGCGCGGTGATGTAGCCGCGCACGCCGAATTCACCGCCGGAAACCCCAACCATCAGCACGCCGTCGAAGACTTGCGGCGCTGCCGTCACGGTTTGCCCGAGCTTGTCGTCGGCGTTCTGGTACTTCCACTCGACGGCACCGGTCTTGGCGTTGAGGGCGTAGACGGTACCACCCAGGGTGACCGAGTAAATCTTGCCGTCGTAATAGCTCACGCCGCGGTTCACCACGTCGCAGCAGGCAACAGCCGGCGCATTCGGTTCCGCCGGTGGTGTGAACTGCCACACCACCTTGTGGTCCGCGTCGCTCAGGTCAACGGCATAGACGTTGGTGGGATAAGGCGTCTGGAAGTACATCATGTTGCCGATCACCAGGGGCTGGCCCTCGTGACCACGCAGCACCCCGGTGGACATCGTCCAGGCGGGTTGCAGATCCTTGGCGTTGCTGGTGTTGATCTGGTTGAGTGTGCTGTACCTCCAATTGGCATAGTTCCCGGCGGGCATGACCCACTGGTTCGCGTCCTGCGACATGGATTCGAGAGATTGCGCCTGGGCGGCGATCAGGCCGCCCGAGGCGCACACGGCAAGCGTGGCGGACAGCAGCCATCGCTGCGTCCGTCCTGGCTTGTTGGACAGGGGGTTTTTGAACGTAAACACGGCAGATGTCTCCTCTAGGGCGAGTGAACGAATCGGCAGTCTTTTGCAGACTGTGAACGTGAGATCTCGGGGGTCTCGCCTTGCTCAGGAGCAACGTCTATGCCAGTTTGTGTTTTTCAATGAAATGAACGACTTAGCTTGAAATCGCAGGGCTGCGCGTGACGTCGTGGGACAACTGATCTGGCGCTGCGGAACAGTTTGCTCCAGCAGCCGTGACACTGGCGCGGCCGTCACGGCTGGCCGATGGCCCGCTGGTTTCGCGCCTACCACTGCTGCAGGAAACGCAGGGCCGTCCCAAGGGCACTGGCCCCCACGGGATGGCGTGTCTGCGAGCCGGCCCTGTGGCGCTCAGGCCGACAGCGCCCCGCTGCGCTCCAGGGTCCGCAGCACCTGCTCGCGCGGCACGGCCTGATTCAGCGGCGCACCCAACTCGCGCAACAGCACGCAGCGCATGTGCTGGGCATCCGTCGCGCCATCCAGCGGCAGCAGTTCCAGCCAGCGGTCGAGCGGTGCCCGCGGCGGCGACATCGGCAGCCCGGCGCTCTGCAGCAGGCGACGCAGGCGCTCGGCCGATTCGGCGCTTTGCAGGCCCAGCGACTGCCCCACATCGGCTGCCAGCAGCATCCCCAGGCCGATGGCCTCGCCGTGCAGGTAGCGCCCGAAGCCGAGCACGGACTCGACCACGTGGCCCAGCGCCATGCCGAACTCCAGCGGCGATGGCGAGCGCTGCAGCTGCCGGTCCTCGAC
>DAIAZB010000308.1 GCA_027443745.1 Thiomonas sp.
CTGCAGGTCGGCACGGCCGATGTATTCGATCGTGCCGTCGCCGCGGTAGCGCCCCAGGTCGCCGGTGCGGTACAGCCGCGCACCGGCACGCGCGGCGAACGGGTCGGGCACGAAGCGCTCCGCGCTGAGCCCCGGCCGGCCCAGGTAGCCGTCGGCCACGCCGTCGCCGCCGACGCAGATCTCGCCCGTCACGCCCACCGGCACCGGCTCGAACCAGCGGTCGAGGATGCAGGCCGTGGTCTGGCTGATCGGCCGCCCCAGCGGCACGCGCCCCGTGGGCGGCACGCCGACCGCCTGCGTCAGCGCAAACGTGGTCGTTTCGGTCGGCCCGTAGCAGTGCACCAGCGTGCACGAGCCGGCCTGGGCCAGCACGCGCGCGAACGACGACGGCGTCTCGCGCTCGCCGCCGGACAGGACGACGCGCACCGCCGCCAGCGCGGCCGGGATCTCCTGCGCATGCCGGTTGAAGAGGCTGGTCGTGAGGAACAGCACCGTGATGCGCTGCGCGGCCAGCCAGCGCGCGAACCGCGCCGGGTCGAGCGCGTCGTCGCGCGCACAGGCGACCACGGTGCCGCCGTTGAGCAGCGCGCCCCACACTTCCATCGTCGCGGCATCGAAGGCGGGGTTGGACACGAACGCCACGCGGTCCGTGCTGCCGAAGTCGGCATAGTTGCAGCCGAGCACCAGCCGCAGCACGCCGCGCTGGGGAATCGCGACCCCCTTGGGCTGGCCGGTGGAGCCGGACGTGTACATCACGTAGGCCGGCACGCGTGCCTCGGGCACCGGCAAGGCGATGGCCGTGCCGGGGTCGTCGCCCTCGACGGCCAGCGCCACGGCCGCCTTCAGGCCCGCGCGCTGCTTTCCGTCGTGTACCACATGGCGCACGCCGGCGTCCGCGGCCATGTCCTGTGCCCGGCCGGGCGGCAAGGCCACGTCCAGCGGCAGGTAGGTGGCAGCGCACTTCAGCACCGCCAGCTGCGCCACCACGAGGTCGATGCCGCGGTCCAGGTCCAGCGCCACCAGCGCCCCGGGGCGCACGCCCGCCTGCACCAGCCGCCGGGCCAGCGCGTCGGACTGCGCATCGAGGTCGCGGTAGCTGAGCGTCCGTACGCCGTCGGCCAGCGCCTGGCGCGTGCCGTTGCGGCCGGCCTGGTCGCGGAAGATCTGCACGATCGCGACGTCGCGCGGATAGGGCGCCGGCGCTGCCTGCCCCCAGGCGGCGAGCCGGGCGCGCTCGTCGTGCGCGAGCCAGGGCAGCCGCTGCCAGTCCTGCCGGTCGTCGTCGACCATCGCCTGCAGCAGCAGCTTCCACTGGCCCAGCCAGCGCTGCACCGTCGTCGCCTCGTACAGCTGCACCGCGTATTCCACGTGCCCGCTGACCTGCTCCTGGCGCTCCACCAGCGACACGTTCAGGTCCAGCTGCGTCGTCGTGTGCGGCAGCTCCAGCGGCTGCACCTGCACGCCCGGCAGTTCCAGCGCCCCGCCCCCGGGCGTGTTGTTCAGCGCCAGCATCGCCTGGAAGATCGGGCTGTGTGCCGCGCTGCGCACCGGCTGCACGGCCTGCACCACCTGCTCGAAGGGCAGTTCCTGGTGCGCGTAGGCCTGCACCGTCTGCCCCTTCAGCTGCTCCAGCAGCTGCGCCACGCTGACTCCGGGCTGCAGCCGCACTCTGAGCGCCAGCGTGTTGACGAAGAAGCCCACCAGCGGCTCGAGCTCCGGCCTGCCCCGGTTGGCCACCGGCGTGCCGATGACCAGGTCGGCCTGGCCGCTGAGCCGGCCCAGCAGCACCGCCCAGCCGCACAGCAGCGTCATGAACAGCGTCGTACCGTGCCGCTGCCCCAGCGCCTTGAGCCCCTGGGTGAGCTGCACGCCCAGGGCCAGTTCCAGCTTGGCTCCGGCGTAGCTTTGCGTGGCTGCGCGGGCCCGGTCCGCGGGCAGCTCCAGCAGCGTGGGGGCGCCTTGCAGGTACTCTTTCCAGAAGCCGCCCAGGCGCTGCAGTTCGGCTTCGTCCAGCCGCTTGCGCTGCCACAGCGCGTAGTCGCGGTACTGGATGGGCAGTGCCGGCAGCTGCCCGGCAGCGCTGCCGCCGCCGGCCAGCGCCGCGTACAGCGTGCGCAGTTCCTGGCGCAGCACGCCGATGGACCAGCCGTCGGAGATGATGTGGTGCTGGGTGAGCAGCAGCACGTGTTCTTGTTCCTGCAGCTGCAGCAGCCGCGCGCGGATCAGCGGCCCGCGCGCCAGGTCGAACGGCGCGGCGGCTTCCAGCGCGCCAAGGCGCTCGACTTCGGCCTGGCGCTGCTGCGCCGGCAGCGCCCGCAGGTCGTGCTCCTGCAGCGCCATGCCCTGGCCGGCCGCGCCGATGCGCTGCAGCAGTTGCTCGCCTTGCAGTTCGAACACGGTGCGCAGCGCCTCGTGCCGGTCCACCAGCGCGTCCAGGGCCGCCTTGAGCGCGCTGCGGTCCAGCGCGCCTGCCAGCGTGAAGCCCGCGGGGATGTGGAACGCCGCCCCGGCGGCCTTGTCCAGTCGGTCCAGGAACCACAGCCTCTGCTGCGCGTGCGACGCCAGCGCCGGCTCTTCGGGGCCCGCCGGCTCGAT
>DAIAZB010000309.1 GCA_027443745.1 Thiomonas sp.
CTTCACCGGCAGCTACTCGGCGGTGGTGCGCATGCTGCAGCGGCTGCGCCTGGAGCAACCGCCCGATGTGACGGTGCGCCTGAGCTTCGCACCCGCAGACGCCGCGCAGGTGGACTTCGGCGCCGGCCCCATGCTGCTTCACCCCGACGGACGCGAGCGCCGCACCTGGGCCTTCGTGATGACCCTGGCGCACAGCCGGCATCAGTACGTGGAGTTCGTCTGGGACCAGACGGTGGCCACCTGGCTGGGTTGTCACCGCCGCGCCTTCGAATGGTTTGGCGCCGTGCCGGCGCGAGTCATCGTGGACAACGCCAAGTGCGCGATCACCAAGGCGTGCAACCACGACCCGCTGGTGCAGCGCGCCTTCGCCGAGTGCGCTGAAGGGTATGGCTTTCGCATCGAGGCCTGCCCGCCGCATGATCCCCAGAAGAAGGGCATCGTCGAGTCCGGCGTGAAGTACGTCAAGGGCAACTTCCTGCCCACGCGAGCCTTCCGCGACCTGGCAGACCTCAACGCCCAGGCGCGCACCTGGGTGATGGAGGAAGCCGGCCGGCGCGACCACGGCACCACGCGCCAGCAGCCGCTGGCGCTGTTCGAGCGGGAGCGGCCGCTGATGCTGCCGCTGCCGGCGGTGGCGCCTGACTTGGGCAGCTGGCACCGCGTCACGGTGCACCGTGACTGCCACGTCAAGTTCGACGACGGCTTGTACTCGGTGCCCTTCACCCTGGTCGGCAAGGTGCTGTGGCTGCGCGCCACCGACTCCGCCGTGGCCCTGTTCGAGGACTACCGCCACGTGCATACCCACGCCCGCGTGCAGCGCCGCGGCGAGCGCCGCACGGTGAACGACCACATGCCGCCGCAGGCGCGAGCCTTCTTTGCTCGCGACCGCCACTGGTGCGTCGAGCAGGCCGGCAAGGTGGGGCCGCGCTGCGCCGAGCTGATCGAGGCGCTGCTCAGCGACCGCGTCTCCGAGCGGCTGCGCGCAGCCCAAGGCGTGCTGCAGCTGGGCAAGCGCTTCGGTCAGGAGCGATTGGAAGCCGCCTGCGCCCGGGCGATGGACCATGGCAGCCCGTACTACCGCACGGTCAAGACCATCCTGGCCACCGGCGCCGACCAGCAGCCGCCCATCGAGACCCACACCCCGAGCGCGTACCGCAGCGCGCGCTTCGCGCGCTCGGCTGCCGAGCTGTTCGAGCCGCCCAGTCTGCACTGATCTCACGCCGTCGGCGCGGCGGCCGCAGCCGCGGCCCGCACCCGGCGCTCTCCCAGCCGCGGCTGCGCAACCAGGAACCCTTGCATGAACCTCAACCCCATCCCCGAGCTGGCCCCCCAGCTCAAGCAGCTACGCCTCTCAGGCATCCTCGACTCGCTCGAAGCGCGCAACCGCCAGGCCATCGACGGCAAGCTGGCCTACACCGAGTTCCTTGCCCTGCTCATCGGTGACGAGGTCGCCCGGCGCGAGAACAAGAAGTTCTCCATGCGGCTGCGTCGCGCCCAGTTCCGCACCAACAAGACCCTGGAGCAGTTCGACTTCGACCGCCTCCCCAAGCTCAACCGCCAGCTCGTGCATGACCTGGCCAGCGGGCGCTACCTGCAGGAGAAGGCCCCGGTGCTCATCGTCGGCCCCAGCGGCGTGGGCAAGAGCCACCTGGCCCAGGCGCTGGGCCACTGCGCCGTGCGCCAGGGCGCCGACGTCGTGTTCGCCACCTGCGCCGGGCTGACGCAGACCCTGAACGCCGCGCGCGCTACCGGCGCCTACGAGCGCAAGCTCGCCACTCTGGCAAGGGTGCCGCTGCTCATCATCGACGACTTCGGCCTCAAGCCGTTGCGCGCCCCCGCCGACGAGGACCTGCACGACCTCATCGCCGAGCGCTACGAGCAGGCCGCCACCATCGTTACCAGCAACCTCGACTTCGACGAGTGGGACCAGGCCTTCGCCGCCAACCGGCTGCTCGCCGCCGCCACCCTCGACCGCCTGCGCCACAACGCCTACTGCCTGGAGCTCACCGGACGCTCGTACCGCGATCCGAAGGTGCCTCCGGCCTCGAAAAACACCCCTTCGAACAAACCCCAAAACCCGGCAAAATAACGTCCTTCAACAGGGTCGTTCGAGACCCCTCTCGGCACCGGCTCCACTGGCCGATATATGCCGACTCCGGGTGGCCGGATTACGCCGACTCGTGACAA
>DAIAZB010000310.1 GCA_027443745.1 Thiomonas sp.
CTCGAGGAAGGCCACCATGCTCCAGATGGTGGGATCGTCGTGGCCGGCCATGCCCCAGGCGGGCATCGCGCTCATCTTGATGCCGTGCTTGATCACCCAGAAGGCCTGCCTCGGATCGACGTGGATCCTGGAGAGATTCGGCGGCTGCGGGTACATGCCCACGCGCAGTTCCGAATCGTCCATGCCGGGGGCCAGGTGGCAGCCGGTGCACATGGCGGCGTACTGGCCGGCGCCTTTCAGGATCAGTTGCGGATCGTCGAGTTTGGGCACCTTGATGTCTGCTGCCCGCCGCTGGATCGAGCGGTCGCGCAAGGTCTGCAGCAGGTCGAAGACCGGCCGGGTGTGGTGGTCGTCCGCACCGATGTCGTAGAGGCCGGAGTAGACGAAGATCCCGGCGCCCGCGGCCAGGATCGCGAGTACCGCGGCAACGGTCAGGCCGTGGCGTTTGATGTATGGCTTCATGGCGGACTCCTCAGAACCAGATGCGGACGCCGGCCACCCACTGCCGGTCGAAGATGGCTTGGTGATGGTCGCGGGCGAAAGCGGCCGTGCCGCCGAAGCGTCGTGTCCAGACCACGCCAAGGTAGGGCGCGAATTGCCGGCGCACCTCGTAGCGCAGGCGCAGGCCGAGCCGGGCATCGGACAGCCCGCTGCCGAGACGTCGCGCCGGATCGGACCGGCCGTAGGCGTTGAGCTCGAACTCCGGCTGCAGGATCAGCCGTTGCGTGAACAACAGCTCGTAGTCCGCGCGCAGGCGGGCCGCGGTACGCCCGGACGGCCCGAGGTAAGCGGTGGCTGCCAGCTCGAACCAGCAAGGCGCCAGGCCCTGGATGCCGAATGCGGCCCAGTGGCGCGCAGGCCCTTCGCCCAGGTCCTGGCGCAGGCCGAGCTGCGTGTCCCAGAACGCGGCGACGGCGTGGCTCCACAGCAGCTCGGCGTCGCCGTCCTGGATGCGGCCACGGCTGCGTTCGCCCTCGCTGCGCAGCCACAGCTTGTTGCTGTCGCCGCCGTACCAGCCCTGCAGTTCCCAGGCCCGCCCGTTGCCGTTCTTGCCGTGGAACGCCTCCAGCTGGTCGAAGCGCAGCATGCCCAGTGGCATGCTGTCGCGCATGTCCATGCCGGGCATCGCGCCATAGCCGATGCCGTCGGAATAGTCGGGGCTGCGCGCCCCCGGCAGTGGGCTGCCGCCCTGCACGGGCCCCATCGGCATGCCGGGCATCGCGCCCATCCGCGCCGTGGCGCCGTGGCGGCCGTGGTGCATGGGCTTCGCGGACGGTTTTCGATGGCGCTTGTGAACCTTGGTCGCGGCGGGCGCAGGGACGCTGGCCGCTGCCGCCGGCATGGACATGTCGCGCATCTGCCCCATGTCCATGCCGGGCATCGAACCCCTGTCCATCGACGCCGAGCTGCTGGCCGCGGCGGGCGTGGTCTGCGCAACGGCGATGGCAGGCGCAGCCAGCAGCCCCGCTACCAGCCACAAGAGGCCTCGCTGGACAGCGAGCGAACGGTTCCGGCTCATGACACCACCACTTCGCGCATCATGCCCGCGACCATGTGGTAGAGCATGTGGCAGTGGTAGGCCCAGCGCCCCGGCGCATTGGCCGTCACGCCGTAGGCCACCCGCTGTGCCGGCTGCACGTTGACGGTGTGCTTGCGCACCTGGAAGCCGCCGGACGGATTCTCCAGCTCGCT
>DAIAZB010000311.1 GCA_027443745.1 Thiomonas sp.
CCAGGACGCGATCGATGCGCAGGGCGATGTGCGCGTCGTGCGCGACGGCAATGTCTTCAGCGGCCCCAGCCTGCAATACAACCTGGCCCTGGGCACCGGTCAGATGCCACAGGCGCACTATGCGTTCAATCGCACACAAGGTCACGGCCAGGCCGACGTGGTGACGTTTCTGAGCCATGACCGGATCGAGGCCAAGAATGCGACCTACACCACCTGCACCGCCAGCCCGCTGGACTGGTTCATGCAGGCCACCGACCTGGAGTTGGACTCGGCCGACAACACCGGCGTGGCGCGCGACGGGCGCGTGGTGTTCAAGGGCGTCACCATTCTGCCGCTGCCCTATGCCAGTTTCCCGCTGAGCGATGCGCGCAAATCGGGCTTCCTGCCGCCGACCATCGGCCTGGATAGTCAGAATGGCCTGGATTACGCCCAACCGTATTACTGGAACATCGCGCCGAACTACGACGCCACCCTGACACCCAGGCTGCTGCAGCGCCGGGGTGTCATGGGCAGCGCCGAACTGCGTTGGCTGGAACCGAGTTTCTCCGGCCGCAGTTTCATCGACTACATGCCGTCCGACAGCGCGGCGGGCGGCAGCCAGCGCTGGGCCGGCGTGTTCCAGCAGAACGGCGTCCTGGCGCCTAGCGTGAGCTACGGCCTGAACCTGCAGCGCGTCTCGGACAACAACTGGTGGCAGGATTTCGGTGGTGTGGACCCCGTCATCGGCGCCTCCCGCATCTTGCCGCAGCAAGGCCAGGTCACCTGGAGCCAGCCCAACGGCTCCATTCAAGCCAGTTTCAACCAGTGGCAGACCTTGCAAAACCCGGCTTCGCCCATCGGCGTGCCCTACAACACTCAGCCCCGGCTGTACGGCACCTGGCATAGCGACAACTACACCGGCCTGCAATGGCAGTTGCAGGCCGAAGCCGCGCGCTTCACCAATTCCACGCCCGGGCTGCTGTCGGGCGACCGGATGTACATCAACCCCAGCATCAGCCGGCCGTTCATCGCGCCGGAGGGCTTCATCACGCCCAAGCTGTCCTTCAACAGCACTTATTACAGGACAGACACCGCGATGGCCAACGGGGCCACCACCGCCACGCGCAATCTGCCCACCTTCAGCCTGGACTCGGGGCTGGTGTTCGAGCGCAAGACGCGCTTCTTCGGTCATGACGTGACGCAGACGCTGGAGCCGCGGCTCTATTACGTCTACACGCCGTACAGCAACCAGCAATACCTGCCGAATTTCGACAGCGCGCCCCTGGACCTGAACCTGTCCACCATCTATGTGGACAACGTCTTTTCCGGCAGCGACCGCATCGCTGATGCCAACAATATCACCGGGGGCATCACCACCCGTTTTCTCGACAACGCCACCGGCGCGGAATATGCGCGGCTGACCCTGGCGCAACGCGTGCTGCTGCGCGAGCAACGGGTCACCCTCACCGGCCCGCCCGTGCCGGCAGGCTTGAACGACAGCTTCGCGCTGGCCAGCGTTTCGCTCGATCCACGCTGGAGCGCCAACGCCGCGATCGACTACAACACGCGTCTGCGCCAACTGGTGCAGGCCGCCGTGGGGGCGCAATGGAACCCGGATGCTTTCAAGCGCGTGAGCGTGGCTTACCAGGTGCAGAGCGCCACGGCAACGCAGATTCCCTTGAAATACGTCAACACCGCCTGGCAGTGGCAGTTGTCCAATCGTTGGTACTCCGTCGGCCAGGCCAACTACAGCATTCTGGACAAGCAATTCAACGACGGCCTGCTGGGTTTCGAGTACAACGGCGGCTGCTGGCTGGCGCGCATCGCGGTGCAGCGCAATTCGCTCTCCACGTTCACGGCGTCCACCCGCTTGCTTTTCCAGCTCGAGCTCACGGGTTTTTCCCGCCTGAGCGTGATCGGCAATCCGTTGTCGGCATTCGAGCAAAATATCCCCGGTTACCAATTGCTGAACCAACCCACGGCGCCTCCCAGCCG
>DAIAZB010000312.1 GCA_027443745.1 Thiomonas sp.
GGCAGCGCGTCCACCGGCGTCAACGGCAGCCCCACGCCCTGCGGATCAGGCGTCTCGTCCGCCTCCGCCAGCGCACCGCCGCGCAGCTCCAGCAGTCCCTCCGGCGCTACAAACCGCGCGCAACGGTTGCCATAGCTGTCCACATACTCATCGAACGCCAGCGGCTCCGCAGCTCCCGCAGACGAAGCCACCGCCTCGTGCCGCTCCGGCATCAACAGCCGCGCGTCCATACTCGGGTGCAGCCGCAGCATCGACACAATCGGCGTCGGCTTCTGCAGCTCGAAGTGAATCTCATACTCGGTCTTGATGCGCAATAGAGTGGCTCCAGTCTGGATCACGCGGAACATCTGGAAAGGCGGAAGAGCCCGCTACCGCATTCGGCCTGCCATCATGCCTGAACTCTAGCTAGGATGCGCTGAGTCTATCCCAAGCCGCCCGCTAACGCGAATCCACCCTCATCCAGCGCAGCCCCGCCGCCAGCACCAGGCACGCCGTCATCCCCAGCACCGCGTCCGCCGCAAAGCTGCCGCGCACGCCGTCCCGCGCAAACGCCTGCCCGTCCACCCAGATCATGTACGTCGTCGAAACATTCAGCGCCGCATACATCACGCTGAACGCCGTCGCCGCCAGCGGATTGTCCTGCCCCACCGTCTCAAACTGGATCGCAAACGCACCCGTAATCGCCAGCGCCTGGAACGTGTTCTCCCCCAGCGTCGCCACCACAAAGCCCGCCGGCGTATGCGCCACGCGCAGCAGGCACAGCGTAAAGCACGCGCCCGCCACGCCGATCGCCAGGTACAGCGGCCGCAGTGCCAGCACCCGCGTCAGCCGCGGATACACCAGGCTCCCCACCGTCCCCGCCACCACAATCCCCAGCCCGCCCGCGAGGCTCACCGTACGCGCCGACGCACCGTACACATCGCCCAGCCCGCCCACCACATTCGCCAGCGCAAACGACGCCGACGGCAGCGCAAACATCGCCAGCGCAAACAGCACGCGCCGCTGCCCCAGCAGCTCCACCAACTCGCGGAAGAACCCCACAAAGCTCTCCTTCGCCAGCCGCCGATCCGGCCCCGGCGCCGGTATCCACGCATACAGCACCGTCGGCAGCAGCACCAGCAACGCCAGCACCGGCGCCGCTGTCCGCAGCGGCAGCCGCTGCACGCACTCCCCTGCGACGATCACCATCACCCCGCTGCCGCCGATGTTCGCGACGTTCGCCCACGCACTCACCCGCGTCTCGTCCGCCGTCTCCACCACGCTCGACAGCCAGCCGAACAGCGCATTCGACGACAGGTTCACCATCGCCACACCCGCAATCAGCGCGCCCTCAAACACCGCCAGCTCGTGCAGATGCGTCACCGCCACATACAGCGCCGCCGCCGCGCCCGCCGCCAGCAACGCTGCGTAGCTTCTGCGGCTGAAGCGCACATCCAGCATCGGGCTTACCAGGAAGCTCCAGAACAGCGGCGAAAAGCACAGCGCCGTCACCCGCGTCACCTCCGCCTCCGGCACATGACGCCCGGCCAGCAGCTGCGGCAGCGTGATCGCCACAAACCCGATGTACATCCCGAACGTCGCATTGGTCATGCCCAGCAGCCACACGGGCGG
>DAIAZB010000313.1 GCA_027443745.1 Thiomonas sp.
AGTCAGCAGTTCTCACAGGTGGCGACGCAAGCCTTGCGCGAAAGTCCCTGGCCGATGCCTCAGGGTGGTGCCGCTGCCGGTGTTGCCGGCACTTCCGAGCCTGCGCCCCGGTCGGCCAGCAAGCCCGCGGCGCGCAAGTCCAAAGCCGGCCGGCACGGCTCCGGTGGCCCGGCGACGCCCGGAGCCACGGCCCGATCTCGATCCCCATCGCCGGACGAATCGGCTGCCAACGCCTCGACCCAAGGCCGAACCCAGTCCAGTCCGCGTTCCACGCGCCCGGCAACCAGCAAGACGCGGCGCAAATAAGCACGCGGCGGCTTCTGGCGCAACGCTTGCGCGTGACCCTTGCCGGCATCAGGCTGTTGGCGGTGGTCGTCGGCTTGTCGCATCCTTGGCGTGAAAATAGGGCCGGCAAACCCTAGCATCGCGCCCTCGTGCAGCCGGCCCGATCTCGTCCGGCCGATCAATCCCATCCTTGCTGTCGTTCTTCATGCGCTTCATCACCGCCCACTCAAGCCACACCCACTGGACCGCCGCGCTGGAGCAGGCGTTGGCGCAGGTGGCGCGCGCGCGCGCGCAGCCCGACACCATCGCCCGGCCGAACCTGGGCATCGTCTATGTCACCGAGGCTTTTGCCCCGGCAGCCGAGGCCCTGCTGGCGGCTCTGCGCTCGCGCACCGGGGTGGCGCACTGGGTGGGTGGCGTGGGCGTGGGCATCGCGGCCGATGGGCAGGAGTATGTCGACCAGCCGGCGCTGGCTTTGATGCTGCTGCAAATCCCGTTGCGCGATTTCCGCGTGTTCTCCGGGCTCAAGCCGTTGGCACCGGCCTCCACCGGTTGGCGCGGTGCCGAGACCGCGCTGGTGCACGGCGATCCGGCAACGCCCGATATGGATGATCTGGTGCGTGACATGGCCGGGCATACGGCATCGAACCGGATCTGGGGCGGTTTGGTGTCGTCGCGCCAGGCGACGGTACAGATTGCCGACGGCGTGTTCCGGGGGGGTCTTTCCGGTGTGGCGTTTTCTTCGCGTGTGGCCCTGGCCGGCGGCCTGACCCAGGGCTGCGAGCCGGTGGGGCCGGCACGTGCCATCACCCGCTGCACGCAGAACGTGATCTACGCCCTCGACGGCGAACCGGCGCTGGGCTTGCTGTTGCAGGACCTCGGCGAGCAGGCGCTGGAACTCCCTCGCCTGGCGCCGCGGCTGCGCGCCACTCTGGCGGGGCTGTCGCCGGGTGTTGCCGAGGCGAACCTCATGGCGCGCCACATTGGCGCAGAAACGTCCATGCGCCATCTCATCGGCGTGGATCCCTCGGGGCACGGCGTGGCCATTGCCGGCTCTCCCGAGCCGGGCATGCAGTTGCGCTTTTGCCGGCGCGACGTTGATGCAGCGCGGCGCGACCTGGTTCGCCTCTGCGCTGAAGTCCGCGAGGAACTGGAACAGCGTCGCGAGGCGCGCATGGCCAGCATGTTGCCGCATGCTGCCGCCAACGTTGGCGCGCCACAACGGTCGTTGCCGGCGCGTGGGGCCGTCTACATCTCGTGCACCGGGCGCGGCGGGGCCCATTTCGGTGGGCCTTCGGCAGAGTTGGCCTTGGTCCGCCAGCATCTGGGCGACTTGCCGCTGATTGGCTTTTTTGCCGCGGGAGAAATTGCCGGCGACCGCCTTTACGGCTACACCGGGGTGTTGACTGTCTTCAGCGAAAACCCTGCAATGTAAGCGCTTGCTTACTCGGTAGACCATTTATTCTCAAATTCGAACCCTCGGCAGAGGCGTTCTCAGTGCTCCCCCGCCGCGACCATCGGCCTACAGGGCGGGGCGGGTGAACTGAAACTGGGCAGCCTGCTCCATATCCACAGCGTCGTCTTGCCACGTCACATGGATGTCGCGGCCGTGCGCCTTGGCGCGGTACATGGCGACGTCGGCGCGCAGCAGCAGAGTTTCCAGGGAATGCGCGACGCCGGGTTCGTCAATGGCGATGCCGATGCTGGCGGTGGCCCGCAGCTCCTGGCCTTGAAGGTTGTAGGGTTGGCGCAGGCACGCCAACAGGTGGCGTGCGCTGTCGCCGGCCAGGTGGCTGGCGGGAAGATTGGGCAGGAGTACGGCAAATTCGTCGCCTCCCAGGCGCGCGCAGACCGCGTCGGGCCCGGCGGCGGTCCGGATGCGGCGTGCGGCCTCCTGGATCAAGGCGTCGCCGGCGGCATGCCCGAACCGGTCGTTGATGCGCTTGAGGCCGTCGAGATCCAGCCACAGCACGGCGAGCAGGGATCGGCTGCGCCGGGAACGCTCCAGCACGCGACCGCCCGCCTCGAACAAGCCACTGCGGTTGCATAGCCCCGTGAGTGGATCAAGCATGGACATGGCTTGCAAACGAAGTGTGCGCTCACGCATTTGACCGACACGAATCGACAGGCCAAAGCTCAAGAGCAGCGCCAGAAGGATCGCGACCCACTCGAAAGCGTCGGTTGTCCAGAAGTTTTCCGCCAGCAGTCCAGCGCTGCGTCCCAGAGAGGCGAAGCCGCTGGCGAGGGTGAGCGTGCAGCTCAGCAGCAGGATGCCGGCTGGCACGAAGTGGTTGCGCGTGCGCATGACCGCCGCCACGGTGATGCCCACGACACTGACCGCGATGAGGAGCAAAGACGGGAGCAGCAGCGAGGCCGTGCCCGGCAATACGCGGACGGCGGCCAGCGTCAGGCTGAACCATTGCAGCAGCGCCAGCACAAGATCCATGCGCGGCAGACGCTGCGCCAGCAGCAGATAGACGCGGACAAAGTACAGGGCACCGGCGCTCATCAGCAAGCTGCTGACGAGGGGCAGCACGGCCTGCAGTGCTTGCTGTTCGGGCCAAAGATAGAGCAGGCCGAGGCCGGTGACGCTGAGCAGATACAGCACGGTGGCGGATTGCCACAGCACATAGGCGGCGTAAGCCGGGTCGCGCGAGGTGAGATAGAGCGCGCCGTTGTACAGCATGAGGCCGAGCAACAGACCGAGCAGCAGGCCCTGCACCAGGGCGTCGTGGTGGGCCTCGGCTTCGTAGGCTTCGGGACTCCAAAACTGCAGGACCGGGGCAATGGCCTCGTCCTGAGCGAGCTTGAGCAACACGGTGGTGGGACTGGTGAGGCGCGGCAGCTCGAAGGCTGTGTGACGGAGATGACTCAGGCGCTGCAGCGCCATGGGTTCGATCCCTGGGCTCGGACCCCCGTGTTCGGCCTCGATCACCAAATAGGCACGGGCCTCGGACCACGCGGGGCGACCCAACTCCAGGATGAAGAGCCCGGGTGCCGATGCCGCGGCTTCCAGCCGCAGCCGCACCCAGACGGGATGCCGGCTGACACCGAGATTGTTGTGCGCTGAACGCCGGAACAGGCGGTCTGGCAACTGGGCGACCTGCGCGGCCTCAAGCTTGGCCCCTGCCTGCTGCCAGGCGCCGAAACGCAGGCCAGCTTCGGTTCGGGCTGCGCGCCGCGGCAGCGGCACACGGGGCAGCAAGACGGCTGGTGTCGTGGCGGCCGCCACGGGCGTGTTGAGCTTGGGCGCGACCGCTGTGCCGTTGTGCGGCGTGGCGGACTCGGGATTGACCTGGGGGTTGAGGGTGGTCGGGGCCCGCGGCGCCGAAGGCGCGGACGCAAGGGTTTGCGCGAGCAAGGTGGCCGCCAGCCCCAGGCCAAGTCCGGACAGCACAAGCAGCAGCCAGATGGATGGTCTTCCGTCCTTGCGGCTCGCTGGTGATGACCCAAGCCCCATGATGACGCGCTCCACGGTAAGCCCCAAGGCAAATCAAGCGGGTGGAGTTGCAGTGTAGGGGCGGACTGCCGGGTCGCCATCGCCCGTTCGGGGGACGCGGCCGCGGCGCTCCCGGGAGCATGCAGACGCGCGCTCGCATTCCCTTCATCAGCATGGGCGCAGGGGGACCGGCGGCTAACGGGTGCGTCTCAGGCGGTGGGGCGCAGCAAGGCAATGAGGCCGTTGAGCTCATCTAGCGAGTGAAAGCCC
>DAIAZB010000314.1 GCA_027443745.1 Thiomonas sp.
GGATGTACGACATCGTCACGCCGAGGCCGCCGCTGGGGTCCTTGATCAGGCTGAACACCGAGAGGAAGCCCACCATGATGAACATGGTGACCAGCACCGCGTACTGCTGGGTTTCCTGCACCGTGTTGCACATCGCGCCGATCGCCGCGTACAGCGCGCCGTAGAGCAGGAAGCCGAGCGCGAAATAGACCAGGAACACGGCCAGCAGGCCCGGCCCCATCGTGGGCACCGGCAGGCTGTGGATCGCCTCCGCGCTGACCCCGAACAGCCCCGCCAGGGGCACGCGCTGGCTGCTGACCAGGGCCATCGAGCCGCCCCAGATCGCCATCTGCGCCAGGCCGGCCAGACCCACCCCGAACACCTTGCCCAGCAGCATCTGGAACGGCGTCAGCGAGGACGCCAGCACCTCCATGATGCGCGAGGTTTTTTCCTCGATCACCGAGGTCATCGTCTGCTGGCCGTACAGCAGGATCGACATGTACAGGATGAAGCCCATGAAGTAGGCCAGCATGAACGACGCCTCGCCGCTCTGGCCGGTGGCCTTGCCGTCGGCGACCTTGGTGGTCTGCAGGTCCGCCGGCCGCATCGCGTGCTGCACCAGCGCCGGGTCGATGCCGGAGCGCGCCAGCCGCGCGGCGGCGATCACCTGCGACAGGCTCGACTGCAGGTGCTGCATCGACTCCACCGCGCCCACGTTGCTGCCGAAGTAGGCCAGCTTGCCGCTGGCCAGCGCGTCGTCACCGACCACCAGCACGCCGTCCCAGCGGTTGGCGGCGTCGCCGCGGGCGAAGCCGGTCTGCGCGATCAGCGCGTCGCGCTCCGCGGCCGTGCGCCCCGCGGCGGGAAACACCTGGACGCTGTAGCGCGCCGGCGCGGCCGCCTTGCGGCTGAGCTTTTCCGCCTGCAGCGCGTGCGCGAACGACGCGCCCAGCCCGCTGCCGGAGCCATCCACCAGCGCGATGCGGGTGGTGCGGTCGCTGCCGTGCATCAGCAGCGCCGGCACCACCGAAAAAAACACCAGTACCACCGGCAGCAGCAGGGTGGAGATCACGAACGCCCGGGTACGCACGCGCGCCACGAATTCGCGGCGGACCACCGCCATCACCTTGTTCATGCCGCTTCTCCGCTGCGTGCGGCCACCGCGGCATCGGCGCCGACTCTGGCCATGAAGATGGACTGCAGCGACGGCTCCACCAGCTCGAACCGCCGCAGACCCACGCCCGCGCGCACCAGTGCGGCCAGCAGCGCCTGCGGGTCGGCGCCCTCGGCCAGCTGCAGGTCCGCGGCGGCGCCGTAGTCGTCGAGGCTGGCCACCAGCGCGCGGTCGGCCAGGACCGCCTCGGCGCGCTGCCTGTCGCCGCTGAAGCCCAGCGCCACGTGGCGGCCGCCGAAGTCCGCCTTCACCTGCGCCAGCGTGCCGCCCACCACCACTTCGCCGCGCGCGATGATCGCGATGCGGTCGCACATGCGCTCGGCCTGCTCCATCACGTGGGTGGAGAACAGCACCGTGCGGCCGCTGCGCGCCTGCTCCACCACGATGTCCTTCATCACCTGCGCGTTGACCGGGTCGAGGCCGGAAAACGGCTCGTCCAGGATCAGCAGTTCGGGGTCGTGCAGCAGCGCGCCGGCAAACTGCACCTTCTGCTGCATGCCCTTGGACAGGTCTTCCACCTTCTTCTGCGCCCACGCGCCGATGCCCAAACGCTCCAGCCAGGCCAGTGCGGCCTTGCGCGCCGCGGCCCGCGGCATGCCCTTGACCTCGCCCAGAAACGCCAGGTGTTCGAGCACCTGCATCTTCTTGTACAGGCCGCGCTCTTCCGGCAGGTAGCCGATGCGCTCGGACAGCCGGCGGCTGCCGCGGTCCGAGCCGAACACGGCCACCCGCCCCGCGTCCGGCTGCAGGATGCCCATGATCAGCCGGATGGTGGTGGACTTGCCTGCGCCGTTCGGGCCGAGCAGCCCGAAGATGCCCCCCGCGGGGACATCCAGCGACAGCTGATGCACCGCCGTATGTCCCGAAAAACGCTTGGTGACCGCCTCGACGCACACGCTTGCTGCCGACATCACTGTCTTCCCTGGCCGTTGCGGCCACGCCCCCTGGAGCGGCAGAAGCTAGCACGGGCGCCGAGCGGAATGAAGCCGCTGCCGCTGCGGCGCCGCCGGCGCCCGCCGGCTCAGCCGAGACGACGCGAGATGGCGAAAAACGCCAGGTTGCCCAGTCCGGTGGCGCCGGCCAGCACGGCGATCAGGCCCGGGGTGACGTCGTGCCAGCCGAACCACTGGATCAGGCCGAAGCCCAGCGCCACCGACACCAGCACGATGCCCCAGCGCAGCGAGGAGTGGCGGCGGCGCTGCTCCTCGTCGCGCAGCAGCGAGTTGACCAGCTCCTCCGAGCCGCCGGCGTTGACCATGTGCCGGCGCACCATGGCGTCGACCACCACCTTGATGGCGTAGGTGATGCAGACAAAAAGGCTGATCGGGATCAGCAGGCCGAGGTCCATGGGTGGCTCCTGTGGGTCGATGGGTTGCGGGTGGGTGTCCGATAGCATGGATACCCGCACGGCGTGATCGGTTGCAGCAGCGCCCTTGCAACCGCTGCCCGCCTGCGCGTATCCCTTGCGCCATGGATGACAACCGCAGCCGCTGCGACCGCGCACTGGTCGACGCCGTACTGGCCGATCGGCCGGGGGCGTTCGAGCGCCTGATCCGCGAGTACCAGGGCCTGTGCTGGCACATCATCCAGCGCATGGTGCGCAATCCCGAGGACGCCCGCGAGCTGTGCCAGGACACCTTCCTGCGCGTGCACCAGTGCCTGCACCAGTACCGCCACGAGAGCGCGCTGAAATCCTGGATCGGCCGGGTGGCCTGGACCATCGCGCTGCGCCACCTGCAGCACAAGCGCATAGCGCTGGTCGAACCCGCGGCGGACCAGGACGAGCTGGCGCTGGTCGAGAACATCGGCGACGGCTTCGACCTGGAAGCCGCCTGCGCCGACGCGGAAACCCTCCGCCGGCTGCACGCGGCCATCGAGTCGCTGCCGCCGCTGCAGCGCACGCTGCTGACGCTGTACCACCTCGAGGAAACCCCGATTCCCGAGATTGCCCGCATCACCGGGCTGGCCAGCGGTACCATCAAGAGCCACCTGTTCCGCTCGCGCCTGCGCCTGCGCGGCCTGCTCGAACCCTCCCCCGTCGGAGCCATCGCATGAATCCGCACGACGATCCCCTGCTGCCGTTCGACGACCTCGCCAGCGAGAACGCATGGCTGGCGCAGGAGCAGGCCATGCGGCGCGAGCGGCTGCCGCTGGATGCGCACACCGACGATGCCCACGTGCGGCGCTACCGGCTGCTGGCGCGCGCCCTGCAGCAGCCGCTCGCGCACCAGCTGCCCGCCGATTTTGCGGCGCGGACGGCTGCCCTCGCCAGGCGCGCCGCCCCGCGCGCAAGCCGCGCCGGCACGCGCTTCGAGTTCGTCCTGATGATTGCGCTGGCATGGCTGCTGGTGGCGGCCGCCGCCGCGGTCTCGGTGCTTTATGGCGGCAGCTGGCTGGCGGCGCTGCCCGCGCT
>DAIAZB010000315.1 GCA_027443745.1 Thiomonas sp.
GTCGTAGACGCGGCGGTAGCCGGGGTCGATCCAGCGCTCGATGGAGCCGCCGTCCACATGGGGCGACAGCCCCAGCGTGGCGTCGCCCGGCTCGCGCATGCGCACGCGGTCGGCGTAGGTGCGCTCCAGGTCGGGGTTGAAAACATCCGCGCCCTCGTGCCGATAGTTCCACAGCCGGTTCAGCCAGCGGCGCGTGCCCGCCAGTTCGTCGGATTGCCGCGCCAGCATTTGCGGCTGTGACCAGTAGCTGGCGAAGATCTGCGGGCGCGCGCTGGACAAGGCGCTGAAATACTGGTCCAGGCCGCGTTTGCTGACGGCCTTCTCGTCGTAGCGGTTGTCGCTCAGGTAGGTGGTGATCGCGGTATTCCAGCCGGCGACGCGAGCGGGATCGAAGACACCGCGCACGATCACGCAGCCGCGCTCGCGGATGCGTTCACGCTGCGCCTCGTCCACCGCATCGAGTTCGGCAAAGTTCACGCTGGGGATGGGGCTGTCGCCACGGGCCCGCTCGGCGGCGATGGCCGCCACCTGGCGTTCGATGCGGGCGGTCATCCAGGCGAAGCGCTCGGCCCGGTCAGGCATCTGGTCGCGCAGCGAGGCCTTGGTTTCGCGAATCTGCGCGAGGTAGGGGGCGTTGGGTTCAGGGGTTTGCATGGTGAAGGGCCTCGATCGGAGGTGGTGGGAAAAGGACCTGGAGCGGAGGTGCCTCAGGCTCAGCCAACATCTGCATCAAGGCACGGCCCAGGCTGAGCCCCGCGTGGTGCAGGTTTTCATGGCACGTCAACAACGGCGTGCGCAGGGATTGCGGGAGCGTGCTGCTGTATTTCAGCGCCACGTCCAGATCGGTTCCGGGGCGCAGTCCGATGTCGGTCAGCGCGCCCAGCACCGGCAGCAACGGTGCCTCGCCAGACAGCACAAGGCCGTCGATGTGCGTCATCGCCTGGCGCGCCCAGGCGTCCACGGCGGCCGGTGGCGAGTCCAGATCGATGGCAGCGACGCGTCGGCCACTCAAGCCGGCGCGCTGGCAAGCGGTGTCGAAGCCCTCCACGAGATGTTCCCGGTAGCTGGCATCCGGGCGCGGCAGGACGATGGCCAGGCGGCTTCGCCCCCGCGCCACCAGATTGGCGACGGCATCGGCCGCGAACGCGGCATTGTCGAAATCCACCGTGGCATGAGGCGTGGGCAGGCGCGTGCGTCCATGCGAGATGCAGGGATAGCCGCGTTCCTGCAGCAGGCGTATGCGCGCGTCCTGCGGCGCCGTGTGCGTGAGCACGGCGCCGTCGGCCAAGCGGCGCTGCAGCAGGTAGCGCGTGGTGTCCAGCGGGTCGGTCTGCGTCGGCTCGGGGAGGACCAGCAAGTGGTAGTCGCTGTCCCAGACGGCCGCGCTCAGCCCTCCCAGCAACGGCATGAACCCGGGCTGCAAGGCTGCACGCGGATCCATCAGGTAGGCCAGCGTTTTCGAGCGCCCGGTCTTGAGGCGCACCGCGGTCGGATCGCGGGTGTAACCCAGTTTCTTTGCCGCGGCCAGCACGCGCGCCCGGGCTTCGGGCGAGACCTGCGTCGACGGGCCCAAGGCGCGCGACACCGTGGCCAGTGACAGGCCAGTGGCTTGGACCAGGGTATGAAGGGTGGGTTGATCCGACATGGGAGGTCTGCTTTTGATCTCTGACGGCCATTATGGAAACGTTTCCAGTCGAAGTCAAGCGCGCACAAGTCTGAACAAGACACCGAGGGCAACAGCC
>DAIAZB010000316.1 GCA_027443745.1 Thiomonas sp.
CTGGGCAATCTGTTCTGGGTGTTGGCCTACGACACCGAGTACGCCATGGTGGACCGCGAGGACGACCTGAAGATCGGCATCAAGACCTCGGCCATCACCTTCGGCCGCATGGACGTGGCCGCGGTGATGGCCAGCTATGCCATCTTCCTGGCGATGTGGCTGGCCGCCGGGCTGCAACTGGGTCTGGCCTGGCCGTTCGCGCTCGGGCTGCTGGCGGCGGCCGGTATGGCGGCCTGGCACTACCGCCTCATCCGCCAGCGCGAGCCGGCCCGCTGCTTCACCGCCTTCAAGCACAACCACTGGCTGGGCTTCGCCGTGTTCGCCGGCACGGCAACCGCCTACGCGCTGCGCTGAAATACTTCCCCGCCACGTTTGGCGGGGAAGGTCGGGAGGGGCCTTCGAAGCCTCGCGAGCGCCGTCCTCTCCTCCCCCACCGCGTGGGGGAGGCCGGGAGGGGGACGGTTTCGCCGCGCAAACCCTCCCCGCCCCAGCCCTCCCCGCCCATGGGGAGGGCGCCGGGCTCTCAGGGATACAGCCCGCGCTCGGCCCTGGCTTCCAGCACCCGCTCGCAGGCCACGACGAAAGCGGCGGTGCGCAGGGGGATCTTGAGCCGGTCGGCGGTGTCCCAGATGTGGAGGAAGGCACCGCCGAGAATCTTGTCCAGCCGTGCGTTGATCTCGTCCTCGCTCCAGAAGAAGCTGGAGAAGTCCTGCACCCATTCGAAGTAGCTCACCGTCACGCCGCCGGCGTTGCAGATGACGTCGGGCATGACCAGCACGCCGCGCTCGGCGAGGATGTCGTCGGCCCCCGGCAAGGTCGGGCCGTTGGCGCCTTCGAGCACCAGCTTGGCCGTGGTCAGGCGGGCGCGCGCTTCGGTCAGCTGCCCCTCCAGGGCAGCGGGGATGAGGATGTCGCAGGGCACGCTCCAGAAGTCGTCGGCTGCAATGGCCTGCCCGCCCTTGAAACCGGCCACGCCGCCATGCTGCAGCACATGGGCCTGCAGCGCGGCCACGTCCAGCCCCTGCTCGGACTGCAGCGCGCCGGTGTGATCCTGCACCGCCACCAGCTTGGAGCCGGCCTGGGCGAAGAGTTCGGCGGCGGTGGAGCCGACGTTGCCGAAGCCCTGAACCGCCACGCGTGCGCCTTCCAGGGGGAGGTTGATGCGCCGCGCGGCCTCGCGCCCGGTGACGAACACGCCGCGTCCGGTGGCCTTGACCCGCCCGAGCGAGCCGCCGAGCTGCACCGGCTTGCCGGTGACGACGCCGGTGGCGGTGCCGCCGATGTTCATGGAGTAGGTGTCCATCATCCACGCCATGATCTGGGCGTTGGTGTTGACGTCGGGCGCAGGGATGTCTTGCTGCGGGCCGATGATGATGCCGATCTCGCTGGTGTAGCGCCGCGTCAGGCGCTCGAGTTCCTTGCGCGACAAGCGCGAGGGATCGACCCGGATGCCGCCCTTGGCCCCTCCATACGGCAGGCCCACGGCGGCGTTCTTCACCGTCATCCATGCCGACAGCGCCATCACCTCCTCCAGCGTGACCTGCGGGTGGTAGCGCACCCCGCCCTTGCCCGGGCCGCGCGAGAGGTTGTGCTGCACGCGGTAGCCCTCGAAGTGCTGCACCGTGCCGTCGTCCATTTCGATCGGCACGTCGACGATGAGGGCGCGCTTGGGCCGCCGCAGGGTCTCGCCCCAGCGCGCGAGGTCGCCCAGATACGGCAACACGCGGTCGACCTGGGCCAGATAGGTTTGCCAGGGGCTGTCGGGCTGGGGGTCGATGTAGGACAGGGGGTTTTTCGGGCTTGCTTGGTGCAGCATGGCGGTCTCCGTGTGTTGCGGCGCTCGTGGCGCCTTGTGGCTTTCGTGGTGGTGTTGTGAACGGCCGGTTGGGCCACCTCCACTCTACGCCCGGGCTGACGCTCCATCCACCGCGGTTGCGAAGCGTGGCTGACTGCATGCGCGCCGCGCCCCTCGTGCCCGACGGCGCGAAGGGCGCGGCCAGACCTAGCGGTTCACGGCCTTCAGCGCCGCCTCGGGGTAGCGTGTGCCCTGCGCCGCACCCGGGGGCATGGCCTGGTGGATGCGCAGCAGGTCGTCGGTGGACAGCGGCACCTTCAGCGCACCCAGGTTCTCCTCCAGCCGGCTGATGCGCCGCGTGCCCGGGATGGGAATGATGTCGTCGCCCTGCGCCAGCAGCCAGGCCAGCGCCAGTTGCGCGGCGGTGCATCCACGCTCGGCGGCCATGGCGTGCAGGATGTCGGCCAGATGCAGATTGGCGACAATGGCGTCAGCCTGGAAACGCGGTGAGTGCAGGCGCCAGTCATCGGGGCTGAGGTCCTCCTGCTTGCGGATCGCGCCGGTGAGAAAGCCGCGCCCGAGCGGACTGTAGGCAACGAACGCGATGCCGAGTTCGCGTACCGTATCGAGCAGTTCGCCTTCCGGGTCGCGGCTCCACAGCGAGTATTCGGTTTGCAGTGCGGCAATCGGGTGCACTTTATGGGCACGGCGGATGGTAGCGGGCGCCGCCTCCGACAAGTCAAGCCAGCGCACCTTGCCGGCATGCACGAGCTCGGCCATCGCCCCCACCGTCTCCTCGATCGGCACCTGCGGGTCCACGCGGTGCTGGTAGTACAGGTCGATGACGTCGAGCTTGAGCCGGCGAAGGCTGGCGTCGCACGCCTGGCGCACATACTCCGGGCGGCCGTTGACCCCGGCGAAACTGCGGTCGGGTCCGCGCACATTGCCGAACTTGGTGGCCAGCACCACCTGGCTGCGGCGCCCGCGCAGGGCGCGTCCCAGCAGTTCCTCGTTGTCCCCGGCGCCGTACATGTCGGCGGTGTCGAGAAAGTTCACGCCCAGATCCAGCGCCCGGTGCAGGGTGGCGATGGACTGAGCCTCGTCCGCGGGTCCGTAGAACTCGGACATGCCCATGCAACCCAGTCCCAAAGCAGACACCAGCGGGCCGCTGGTGCCGAGATGGCGCATCTGCATCGCTATCGTCTCCCGAATGGCAAGGTGCCCGGGCTCGGCACCTCATGCAGACATGCTAGAAAAATCCATCGGTGCGCGCTGCAACAGTTTGTTCTTCACGATGCGCGAACGCCGCCCAAGAAAAAGCCCGCCTTGCGGCGGGCGAAAGTCCCGGAGATGAGAGAACAACACAACTTGTTCACTCTTCATCTAGCAGATTGCGTGCCAGCTTGTGCCACACGGCGTGCGGTGGGCTGCCGAGGGGTCAGGTGCAGGAGGTTGGCAGGTAGGCCGTGGCGATGGGTTTGCTGCCGCCGGCGACACAGGTCCAGGCGATGGCGCCGGCGCTGGTGCGGGCGGAGAGCAGCAAGGTGCTGCCCAGGATGTCGCTGTTGGCCTTGCGACCGTACTGAACCTGAATCACACCGGCGCTGCGCATGGTGACGTTGCTGACATAGTTGCCCTGGATGGTCCCGGGCAGGTCGAGCGAGGCATTGCTCGCCGGCAGATAGCCCTTTTGCCCGTAAAAATCTCCCAAGGCCAGCTTGGTGCCGCCTGCGAGGGAGAGTCCCTCGGAAACCTGGGCGCGAATCACGTAGGTTTGATAGGCGGGAATGGCAATGGCGGCGAGGATGCCGGTGATGGCGACCACGATCATCAGTTCGATGAGCGTGAAACCCGCGCTGGCGTTGCGTTGTTGGTTGCACGGCGGCGGTGGACGCTGGGCTTGCAGCATGGCGTGCCTCTGATCATATTTTGGGTCGGTGGAGGCGCCGAACTCGCCGCTGGCCCCCAGTCGGGGCACCGGGCGAGCAGCAAGAGTTGCGCCATGCGAACAAGACGACTGAGCGTGCAACTTGTCACAAAAACGTCGAGCGTTTGCGCCAGAAGCCCGCATTGCATTGCCATGTTTTGTCACACACCGACCGATTTCGCGCATGGATGCGACAGAAAGCGTCAGCCGGCTGGACCAAGCCCGGCGCGATTCGCCAGCGCACGCGCCAGGATCGACAACGAACCCTCCGGCCGCTCCAGCTCGTGCAGGATGTCGAAGTGGTTGCGCCCGGGCAGAATGTGGAGTTGCGCCGGCTCGCCCGCTGCCTGCAGCGCTGCGGCATAGGCATGGCTCTGGCGCTGCAGTTCAGGCAGTTCGGCCGCGCCGACGGCCACCTCGGTGACGCGGCCGGATTGGATGCGACGTTGCGGACTGCACGCGGCGATCTCATCCTCCCTGAGTTGCAAAGCATCGTTGAGGGCGCCCCGGGCAATCGGCGCCAGCTCGAACAGCCCGCTGATGGCGAGCACCGCAGCAACCGCCGGATGGCTGCGGTGCATGGCTGCCAGATGGCCGCCGGCCGAATGCCCCGCCAGCACGATGCGCGGCTGACCCTGCGACGGACCGAGCCCGGGGGTGAACTGCAGCATGTCCAGGAGCAAACCGACTTCGGCGACGATGTCGGGCATTCGCGCCTGCGGCGCCAGGGTGTACTCGCCCAGCACCACGTGGAAGCCCGCCGCCAATGGGCCGGTGGCGATGCAAGCGAAATCATCCTTGCTGCGCCATTGCCAGTAACCGCCGTGGAGAAAAACAAGAATGGGCGCGGCGTTCACGGCGCCCCCCTCGCGGAACGGCTGTGTGGGCACAAACCAGTCGAACACCTGGCGCGGAGCAGGACCGTAGGGGATGTTGCGCGTGCAGGCATGCCGCGCATACACGGCCTGGCTGCGGGCAAGCAGGTCCTGCAGCAAAACCGAGGCGTTGGGTACTGCCGCCGCGTTGTCGTAGGCGGCGGTGTAGTCCTCGCGGGTTTGCAGCGGTGTGGGCACGGGGTCGGACATGGACATCGACAGGGGCCGGGATGGGGGGTCGAGGACGGCGAAGCTCGCGACTCGAGGTCAACTGGTTCATGCGAAGCGTAGAGCCAAAATCGGGATGGTGCATGCCCGCGGTTTGGGAGCATCTCCCCGGGATCACGGACGGTCACCCGCCGCAGTTGATGGCAGCGGGCCGCGGTCAGTCAGCGCCGGTCTCCCGCGCTTGCTGGTTGGTCGCCGCAGTCCTTCTGATTAAACTTGACGTATACGTCAATCTGATGCCGCCCTCCCTGCCCGCGCCCCATGACCAAACCGCCACCGCCGCGTTACACCATTGCAGAGTTGGCGCGCGAGTTCGGGCTCACACCGCGCGCGATTCGTTTCTACGAGGAAGCCGGCCTGCTGCAACCCGAACGCGAGGGGCGCCAGCGGGTGTACTCGCAAGGTGACCGCACCCGCCTGAAGCTCACGCAGCGCGGCAAGCGACTGGGGCTGAGTCTGGCGGAAATCAAGGAACTGGTGTCGATGTACGAATCGCCGCGCGACACGGCACCGCAACTGCGCCGCTTCCTGGACGTCCTGGGGGCCCACCGCCGTGACATCGAAGAGCGCATCGCCGAGTTGCAGGCCACGCTGGATGAGATTGGCGGCCATGAAGCCGAGGCCCGTGCACTGATGACCAAGCAAGGCGCCGAACAGGCCCGATAGGCGCAGCGCGCGACATGCGCGACGGCAGGCTGCTAGGATTGCCGTTAACGTAAACGTCAATTACGCCGTCCGGCTTGACCATCAACACGTCCACGATCCCCCTCCTGCCACCATCGCGCGCACCGAACCATGCAGCGGACACCCACCGGAACCCTAGGCACGCAGGCCGCCGTCGCTACGCTTCCCCCCGCGCTGGATACTGCCGTGCGGCAGAGCTTTGCGCGCCAAGGGCTGATGCGACATTGGGACGCGAGCATCGAGCATCTCGCGCCTGGCAGGGCCGACATTCGGCTGCCGCACTCCGAGCGCGTGAGCCAGCAGCAGGGCAGCTTTCACGGTGGGGCGATGGGCGCGTTGGCCGACATCGCCGCCGGCTATGCCGCGATGACCGTCGTGCCCGAAGGCATGGAAGTGACCACGGTGGAGTACAAGATCAATTTCCTGGCAGCCTGCAGCGGTGGCACCTTACTGGCGCGGGGACGGGTGGTGCGCGCCGGCCGGCGCATCATCGTCACGGCGGCCGAAGTGGTTCACCAAGCCGACGATGGCCGCGAGACGCTGTGCGCGGTCATGCAACAAACCATCATGCCGGTGACGAAAGGCTATTGAGCACCACCGCCCGAAAACGCGCGACAAACAGCGCCGGCCACGAACGGGACGATACCCAAGGAGACTCGTGATGAACCTGCCAGGACTGGACTTTCAACTCGGCGAAGACATTGACGCGCTGCGTGAGGCCGTGCGCGACTTCGCGCAGGCCGAGATCGCGCCGCGCGCCGCGGAGATCGACCGCAGCGACCAGTTTCCGATGGATCTCTGGCGCAAGTTGGGTGACCTCGGGCTGCTTGGCGTGACCGTGCCGGAGTCGGAGGGCGGCAGCGGCATGGGGTATCTCGCGCACATGGTGGCGATGGAGGAAATCTCGCGCGCCAGTGCCTCGGTGGCCTTGAGTTACGGCGCGCATTCCAATCTGTGCGTCAACCAGATCCGGCGCAACGGCAATGCGGCGCAGAAGGCGCGCTACCTGCCCAAGCTCTTGTCGGGTGAGCATGTGGGTGCCCTGGCCATGAGCGAGCCGGGCGCGGGCAGCGACGTGGTCAGCATGAGGCTGCGCGCCGACAAACGCGGTGATGCCTACGTGCTCAACGGCACCAAGATGTGGATCACCAACGGGCCCGATGCGCATACCCTGGTGGTGTATGCCAAGACCGACCTGGCCGCGGGCAGCAAGGGCATCACAGCCTTCATCGTGGAGAGGACGTTCAAGGGCTTTTCCGTGGCGCAAAAGCTCGACAAGCTGGGCATGCGCGGCAGCCATACCGGCGAGTTGGTTTTCCAGGATGTCGAGGTGCCGGCCGAGAACGTCTTGGGGAGCGTGGGGGGCGGCGCGAAAGTGCTGATGAGCGGGCTGGATTACGAGCGCGCGGTGCTGGCTGGTGGGCCAGTGGGCATCATGCAGGCGGTGCTGGACAACGTCGTGCCCTACGCGCATGAACGCAAGCAGTTCGGCCAGGCGATCGGCGAATTCCAACTCATCCAGGCCAAGCTCGCCGACCTGTACACCACGCTGCAAGCCGGGCGCAGCCTGCTGTACGCCGTGGGCAAAAACCTCGATGCCCTCGGCGACGGCCATGCCCGGGGCGTGCGCAAAGACTGCGCCGCGGTCATCCTCTGGTGTGCCGAAAAAGCCACCTGGATGGCGGGCGAAGGCATCCAGATTTTCGGCGGCAACGGTTACATCAACGAGTATCCGCTGGGGCGGCTCTGGCGCGACGCCAAGTTGTACGAAATCGGCGCCGGCACCAGCGAAATTCGCCGCATGCTGATCGGCCGCGAACTGTTCGCGCAGACGGCCTGAACCACGGTTGCATCAAGTGTCTGCGCGCATGCCGGGCGTGTCACGCCATCTGCGGCTGGGTCTGCTGCGCAGGAACCAGGCCCACGGCGTCGAACGCGGCCTCGAGACGGCGCACGGCGGCGGGCACGTCGGCCCATTTGTCGAGGCCGAACAGGCCGAGGCGGAAGCTCATGAAATCGGCCGGCTCGTCGCAGGCCAAGGGCACGCCGGCGGCAATTTGCAGGCCGGCGGCGACGAACTTCCTGGTGTTCTGGATGTCGGGGTCGCGGGTGTAGCTCACCACCACGCCCGGCGCCTGAAAACCGGCCGCCGCCACGCTTTTCACGCCGCGGCGCTCCAGCGAGGCGCGCACCGCCCGGCCCAGTTCGATCTGCGCGGCCTTGAGCCTGGGCAGGCCGATGGCGCAGGCCTAGCGCATGTCATCGCGGGTTTGCTCCAGCGCCTGTGTCGGCATGGTGGCATGGTAGGCATGGCCGCCCTTGACGTAGGCCTGCATGATCTGCTGCCACTTCTTCAGGTCGCAGGTGAAGCTGTCGCTCTGGGTGGTGCCGAGTCTGGCCACGGCGCGCTCGCCCAGCATGGCGAAGCCGCAGCAGGGCGGGCCGCTCCAGCCTTTTTGCGGCGCCGAAACGAGCACGTCCACCAGGGCGTCCTGCATGTCCACCCACATCGCGCCGGAGGCGATGCAGTCGAGCACGAACAGGCCGCCGACTTCGCGTACCGCGGTGCCGATGGCGCGCAGATAGTCGTCGGGCAAGATCATGCCGGCGGAGGTTTCCACATGGGGCGCGAACACCACGGCGGGGCGCTCGCGGCGAATGGCGGCAACCACCTCGACGATGGGCGCGGGGACGAAGGGCGACTCGCCGGCCTCGGCCGTGCGGCGTGCCTTGAGCACGGTGACCTGGTTGCTGAGCTTGCCCATCTCGAGGATTTGCGACCAGCGGTAGCTGAACCAGCCGTTGCGCACGATGAGCGCGCCCTGGCCCTGCACGAACTGGCGCGCCACGGCTTCCATCGCGAAGCTGCCGCTGCCGGGCACGATCACGGCTTCCTGCGCGTTGTAAGCGGTTCTCAGCATGTCGGACAGATCGCGCATCACCTGCTGAAAGCGCTTGGCCATGTGGTTGAGCGAGCGGTCGGTGTAGACGACCGAGTATTCAAGCAGGCCGTCGGGGTCGACATCGGGAAGCAGTCCGGGCATGGCGTGTCTCCTGGAAGTGTCAAGATGGGTACTGAGGCTGACCGGGCATGGCGCTGCATGCGACTCGCCGCAACGGGCTTGCGTCGCGCTGCACCGCAGCATGCCAACCTGACCAGCACGAGGTCGTTCAGCCTAGCACGCAGGCTGCAGCGGGGCATGCCGTGCCGCCGCGTTCCCGAAGCGCGAGCGCGGGTACAGTCGGAGGCGTTTCTGCTTCGTGGGCCTGCGCGATGAACCAATTTCCACCCCGGCTGGATTCGCATGTGGCATTCGCCATCGCCCGCGCCATGCTCGACGGCTTCAACAAGCATTACCGTCTGTTCCGCGAGGTCAGCCGCGAGGCCAAGGCGCGGTTCGAAGCCGCCGACTGGGCCGGGCAACAGCGGGCGCAGCGCGAGCGCATCGCCTTCTACGACACCCGGGTGGACGAGGCCACCGAGCGGCTGCAGACCGAATTCGACGCCGGACATCTGGACACGGCCATCTGGCATCAGGCCAAACTGCATTACATCGGCCTGCTCACCAACCATCTGCAACCCGAGCTGGCCGAAACCTTCTTCAATTCGGTGACCACCAAGATCCTGCACCGGCAGCATTTCCACAACGACATTCTGTTCGTGCGTCCGGCCCTGTCCACCGAATACATCGAGTACGACGAGCCGGCGGCGCAACCCACCTTCCGCGCGTACTACCCCACACGCGAGACCCTGCGCGACACGCTGGTGCGCATCATCCACAACCACCAGTTGCGGCTTCCCTTCGAACATCTGGAGCGCGATATCGACCAGGTGCTGGAAGCCGTGGAGCGGCGACTGGATGGGGCGCGGCTGCGCGGCAATTTCCAGATCCAGGTGCTGTCCTCGCTGTTCTACCGCAACAAGGGCGCCTACGCAGTAGGCAAGATCATCAACGGCTTCTGGGAGTTTCCGCTGGCGCTGCCCATCCTGCACAACGCCCGCGGTCGGCTCGTCATCGACACCGTGCTGCTGCATGAGGACGACCTGCTGCTGCTGTTCTCCTTCGCCCGCGCCTACTTCATGGTGGACATGGCGGTGCCCTCGGCCTATGTGCAGTTTTTGCGCACGCTGATGCCGCGCAAACCGCGCTCCGAGCTCTACAGCGCGCTCGGCCTGGCCAAGCAGGGCAAGACCTTGTTCTACCGCGATTTCCTCTATCACTTGCGGCATTCCAGCGACCGCTTCACCACCGCCCCGGGCATCAAGGGCATGGTGATGCTGGTGTTCACCCTGCCCTCGTTCCCCTTCGTGTTCAAGGTCATTCGCGACTTCTACCCCGCCCCGAAAGACACCACGCGCGAGAAGATCAAGGCCAAGTATCTGCTGGTCAAACAGCACGATCGCGTGGGCCGCATGGCCGACACCCTGGAGTATTCCAACGTGGCCTTTCCGCGCGAGCGCTTCGACCCCGCGTTGATTGCCGAACTCAAGGCGACTTGCGCCTCGCTGGTGGAGGAGGAAGGCGACTTGCTCATCATTCGCCATTGCTACATCGAGCGGCGCATGATTCCGCTCAACATCCACCTGCAGGAAGCCACGCCGGAGCAACTGGAGGCCGCGGTGATCGACTACGGCAACGCCATCAAAGACCTGGTGGCGGCGAATATTTTTCCGGGTGACATGCTGTGGAAAAACTTCGGCATCACGCGCCATGGCAAGGTGGTGTTCTACGACTACGACGAGATCGAATACATCACCGACTGCAACTTCCGCCATGTGCCCGCGCCGCGCTGCGAAGAAGACGAGATGGCAGCCGAGCCCTGGTACCCGGTGGGCCCGCACGACATCTTTCCCGAGACCTTCGGCACCTTCCTGCTCGGCAACCCCAAGGTGCGCGAGGTCTTCATGCGCCACCACGCCGATCTGCTCGACGCCGCATACTGGCAGCGGCAACAGCAGCGCACACGCGACGGCCATGTGTTCGACGTGTTTCCGTACGACATGACGCGCCGCTTTGGCCATCGGTGTGCGCCGTCAGCGTCCGCGCCGACGCGCACGGCACCCCTCTCAACAACCGCTCAGGAGGCATCATGAATTCCGATCCCATCGTCATCGTTTCCGCCGCGCGCACGCCCATTGGGGGGTTGCTCGGCGACTTCGCCGCCGTCCCCGCCTGGGAACTCGGCGCGACGGCCATTGCCGCGGCCGTGCAACGTGCCGGCATCGGTGGCGACGCCGTGAACGAGGTGCTGATGGGCAACTGCCTCATGGCCGGCCAGGGCCAGGCCCCGGCGCGGCAGGCTGCGCTCAAGGCCGGGCTGCCGCAATCCGCCGGGGCCGTGACGCTGTCGAAAATGTGCGGCTCGGGCATGCGGGCGATGATGTTCGCCCACGACATGCTGGCGGCGGGCTCCGCCGAGGTGATGGTGGCCGGCGGCATGGAGAGCATGACCAACGCGCCGCATCTGGCCTTCGTCCGCAAGGGAGTGAAGTATGGCCTGGCGCAGTTCTACGACCACATGGCGCTCGATGGCCTGGAAGACGCTTATGACCGCGGCAAGGCCATGGGCGTGTTCGCCGAAAGCTGCGTCAGCAAGTACAGCTTCAGCCGCGCCGAGATGGATGCGTTCGCCGTCGCCTCCACCGAGCGCAGCAAGCAAGCGAACGAGAACGGCAGCTTCGACTGGGAAATGGCGCCGGTCACCGTGGCGGGTCGTGGCGGCGACACCGCCATCAGCCGCGACGAGCAGCCATTCAAGGCCAAGCTCGACAAGATTCCCGGCTTGAAACCGGCGTTCAAGAAGGACGGTGCCATCACCGCCGCCACCTCGTCGAGCATTTCCGACGGGGCCGCCGCGCTGGTGCTGATGCGCCGATCCACCGCCGCCAGGCTCGGCTGCAAGCCCATCGCCCGCATCGTCTCGCATGCGGTGCATGCGCAGGCGCCGGAGTGGTTCACCACCGCGCCAGTCGGCGCGATCCGGAAGGTGCTGGACCAATCCGGCTGGAAGGCGACCGACGTGGATTTGTGGGAAGTCAACGAGGCCTTCGCCGCC
>DAIAZB010000317.1 GCA_027443745.1 Thiomonas sp.
CCCCCGCCCGCCTGCACATACAGCGTCTTGTCCTTCACCACGGCAGTGCGAATGGCGATGGCCATATCCATGTTGCCGTCAAAGCCGAGATAGCCCACCGCACCGCCATACACGCCGCGCCGGGTCTGCTCCAGCTCGTCGATGATTTCCATGGCACGCACCTTGGGGGCCCCACTGAGGGTGCCGGCGGGAAAGGTGGCGCGCAGCACGTCCAGCGGACCCATGCCGGGCTTGAGCCGGCCCTCCACGTTCGAGACGATGTGCATCACATGCGAGTAGCGCTCAATCACCATGTGCTCCGTCACTTTCACCGAACCCGTTTGTGCAATGCGGCCCACATCGTTGCGCCCCAGGTCCATCAGCATCACATGCTCGGCGATTTCCTTGGGATCGGCCAGCAGCTCTTGCGCCAGGGCCTCGTCCTGGGCTGGCGTCTTGCCGCGCGGGCGCGTGCCGGCAATGGGGCGCAGCGTGACCGTGTCTTCCTCCAGGCGCACCAGGATCTCGGGCGAGGCGCCCACCACCTGAAAGTCGTCAAAGTGGTAATAGAACATGTAGGGCGACGGGTTGAGCTGGCGCAGGGCCCGGTACAGGGTGAGCGGCGGGGCATCAAAGCTCTGGCGCATGCGCCGGCTCAAGACCACCTGCATGATGTCGCCATTGCGGATGTATTCCTTGGCGCGCGTCACCATGGCCTTGTAGGCCGTGGGGTCCTGGTCAGATACGGCCGGCGCCACGGCGCGCGGCACCGGGGCGGGCAGGCTGACGCTGGTCTTGAGCTGTTCGCGCAATTCGGACAGGCGGGCACGGGCCCTGGAAAAACCCTGGGGATCGGCGGCATCGGCATAGACGATGAGGTGCAGTTGCCCCGAGAGGTTGTCGATGACGGCCAGTTCCGTGGTGAGCAGCAGGAGGATGTCTGGGGTGCCGCTGTCGTCGGCTTTCCAGCCGTCGGCAAGACGCGTCTCGATGTAGCGCACGATGTCGTAGCCAAAGTAGCCGGCCAGCCCGCCACAAAAGCGCGGCAATCCGGTCAGCGGGGCCGCCTTGAAGCGCCGGGCGTAATGGGCGATGAAGGTGAGCGGGTCGTCGGCCTCGAAGATTTCGGTGGGGGCGCCATCGCTTTCCACGGCCACCCGGTTGCGCGTAACGCGCAGGCGCGTGGCGGCGGGCAGGCCCACGAAGGAATAGCGGCCGAAGCGCTCGCCGCCCTGCACCGACTCCAGCAGGAAAGTGTAGGGGCGGTTGGCCAGCTTGGCGTACACCGACAGCGGCGTGTCGAGGTCGGCCAGCAGGGTCAGGACCACCGGGATCTGGTTGTACCCAGCCTCGGCCAGCGCCTGGAATTCAGCTTCGGTCATCGCGCCAGCTCGGCGCGCATGGCAGCAATGGTGCTGCGGTAATCGGGGGTGCTGAAAATGGCCGAACCTGCCACAAAGGTGTCGGCGCCGGCATCGGCCACGGCACGGATGTTGTCCACCTTGACCCCGCCGTCCACCTCCAGCCAGATGTCGCGCCCACTGCGTGTGATACGCTCACGCGCTTCGCGCAGTTTGGCGAGTGCCGAAGGAATGAAGGACTGCCCGCCAAAACCGGGGTTGACCGACATGATGAGGATGAGGTCGAGCCGGTCCATCACATGGTCCAGGTAATTGAGCGGCGTGGCGGGGTTGAACACCAGCCCGGCCTTGCAGCCCTGGTCGCGGATCAGTTGCAGGGTGCGGTCCACATGTTCGGAAGCCTCGGGGTGAAAGCTGATGATGTTGGCCCCGGCCTTGGCAAAATCGGGGATGATGCGGTCCACCGGCTTGACCATCAGGTGCACGTCGATGGGCGCCGTGGTATACGGCCGGATGGCCGAACAAACCAGCGGGCCGATGGTCAGATTGGGCACATAGTGGTTGTCCATCACGTCGAAGTGGACGATGTCCGCACCCGCAGCGATGACGGAAGAGACCTCTTCGCCCAGGCGGGCAAAATCGGCGGAAAGAATACTGGGGGCGATACGCAGGCTCATGAGGAGGAACGCTCCAAAAAAATGATCTCAAACCAAAGAACCATTCTAGCAGAGTGCCGCGCGCTTCTTGTTGAAATGC
>DAIAZB010000318.1 GCA_027443745.1 Thiomonas sp.
AAAATCGCGAGCACCTTGATCGGTGCCCTCATAGAGGATGGCAGGCGGGTGGTTCCGGCCGCCTTCGACACGCTGATGGATGGGCGGCATACGGTGGTGGGCATCACCGTGGGCACGCTGACCGGGCCGCGCATCGAGGACGTGCGTTGCAGCGCGACCGGGCTGCTGGTCATCCGCGCCATGGGTGAGCACGCGGCGCGCAATGGATGGAATGCGCCGCTGGGCGTGTTCGGCGTAAGCCGGCGCACTGGCGTGGCTGAGCGGATTGCGCACGTCCTGCGCGGCGCGCCAGAGCACGCTGGGGTGTTGCTGGTCTGTGCGGACGGGGAGATTTACGACGCCGCGTTCAGGGCTCTGAACGTGGACGAACACGCCGTGCCAGGGTCCGGTACGGAGAATCTTCAGTAGCTTGCTCATGCGAAAACCTCCCAGAGGATGAAGGCTAGGAAGACCAAATAGGCCAGCCAGAACCAGCCGGCCATGCTCAAGGGGCCGAAGCCGGTGGGGTCGCGGGCTTCGTCGTCGGCGCAGGAGCCGTCGCAATGGCGGCCCTGGTTGCGGCGCATGTGGCACATGGCGGCGATCTCAGGCGCGACAGGCCGCGCGGTGCCTGCGCACGTTGCGGGCCTTGCGCGCCGCGCGCTTGCAGGCGGAAATGCCGGTGGGCCGGTGTGCACGCTTGCCGCCGTGGCCGCGCGAGGTGTAGGCGCCATAGGCGTTTTGCATCATGGACGCCCCGAGCGTGCTGGAGCCGTGCACGTAGCGAATGGACGCCATCTCCGCCATGACGGCGAGGATGCGGCGGAAGGGCTGGCCTGGCGCGCTCATGGCTGTTTCACGCCGGCGGCGGCCATGAACGCGGGGGTGTCGAGCAGGTCCGGCTCGAGTTGTAATCCGCCGTCAACCCAGCTCTTGTAGCCCTTGTATGTTTTCAAATTTTCTGCCGATTGAACGAAGCGGCGGCAAGCTTCGGCGCGCACTTCGGATGCGAAGGCGGCATGCGCTTCGCTGGCGTCGTCGAATTCGGCGACGTCGACGAACCGCGCCAGCGCGGCCAGCGCCAGACTCGGCAAGATGGAAAGATCGATGGGTGGGAACGTGGACTGGATCATGGCTGGGTTCCTGGTGTCTGATGACGCGATGTGGAACCAGCATAACTACAGAGTTCTCATTCGTCAAGAACTTCGAAGTTCTTTTTTGGGGCATGAAAAAACCGCTCGAAAGCGGTTTTATGCGGCAAGTTCTGCTCGGTCAGAGTTTGGTCATGAGCCGCAACAGTCTGGTTTCATCGGTCCCACGCTTGTCTCCGCAAAAAGTGTTCCAGGCATGGCGGAATGCTGTTTTGTCTTGTTCTTCGCTGATATGGGCTTTCCCGTTGGGTTCGACGACAAGCGACGCCGGAATGATGGCATTGAAGCCGTTGCGGGCGCGAACGGTCATGCAGAGTGATCCATCGTCCATCAAGAGGGCTTGCGAGAGTTGCGCGCTGGCTGGGTCGTTCAGGTTTTTGCGCCAGACACCAAGCACAAGTGAGCCCATGGCGAGGTGCATATTGCGGGCCTTTTCAGCGGCTGTTTCGACGGGTACGGGTGTGGGAACTGGTGCAGGCGCGGTTAGAAGACCGTAGATGTAGATGCCCAGTCCGGCGACGATGAAAAAAGCCAGGAATTTTGTTGTTGACTTGGTGCGAACAGCCCCGCAGTGTGGGCATTTCCCCGCTGTATCGGCAACTTTGCCGCCGCAGGTTTTGCAGGTTGCAAGGCTCATGTTTGTTCATCCTCCCCCATCTGGTTTTTTTTCGTTCGATAGTGCTGCAAGTCGTAAATGTCAGCCTGATTTTTTGATTTCGCTCGCGGCGGCAAGGTCGTCGAGCGTCATGAGCACAAATCGTTTCACGGATCGTTTTTCGGCCGCTGGGAGCCGTTGCACAAGGTTGGCGATTTCCTGGGTCGCATGGTCGAAATGCGGCTTTCTATAGGTGGCTTGTGGTTCGGCGACGATGAGGGGCGATTGTTGATCCGGGATGAAGCCGGACAACCAGCCGAGCGGTTTGCCGAAACAGGCTTCCAGTGTGATGGCACTTTCTTCGGAGATGTTTTGCCTGGCTCCGAGCCAGCGATAGACGGCAGTCGGCTTGGTGGACGTGACGCGCGCCAGCTCGGCTGCGTTTCCGTCACATTCGTCGTCAACAAGGCGCTGCAGTCGGTTTCTTCGCGTCTCGAAAAGCTTGTTTTGTAGATCTTCTAGGGTCATGACGACGAATTCCAACACTGGTGCGGTGGAACGGATAGACCCTTTGCGGTTCTCACGTGTTGACACAATGAGAACTCTATGGTTATGTTTCGGGCATGAATCAACTTCATGCCATCCTCATCCAGAGGCCACAAGCTGAGCGCGAGGCTATCGCCAAGCGCTGCGGAACAACGTGGCATTTCCTGCGCCGCGTGATGTATGGGCAGCTTCCGCCCAACAGCCGGCTGGCCGTGGCGCTGGAGCGCGAAACCGGCGTCAACCGCCGCGACCTGCGCCCCAGCGACTGGGGTGATATCTGGCCCGAACTGATCGATGCCGAACATCCGTGGCCGCCGGTTGCGGCGAGCGAACCCGAGGCGGCGTGATGGGATCGTCAGTGCTGTTGACCGTGCGCCGCGAACGCGGCCTCGTTGGCGAACTGCATGCGTGCTGTGGCGTCGATATTCAAAAACCGGGTCGAACACCAGCCGGCAAAAGTGTCCGGGTCGATATACGCCTTGACGACGACATGTCCATCTCGCTCGAAACGCTCTTTTCCCTTCTGCGCGGCCTCCAGCCACTTGTCGAACGTGGCGGGGAGCTTGTGGCCGTCTTTGAACAGTTTCCGCAGGCGCGCGTAATCCTCGCGCCGGTACCAGACCATGCCGACGATCCGCACGGCGGGAGTGGCTGCACGGAAGTTTTCGTTCATCACGATTCCTTTGGACATTGAAATGATGCACGCCCCGATATGGCTGGATCTTATCGACGCCGAACACCCGTGGCCGCTGGTTGCGGCAGAGATCACGCATGAGGCGGCATGAGATGAAAACGCGCTGGCTTGACAGAGACAAAGAAATTGCCGCTTTCTTGGCAGCTGTAGAGGCTGGCTTTAGACCCGCGAACGCACCCAGGCCTCGAAATCGTCGATGCCGCGCAGGAAGTTCTCTGGCACGGCTTTTGGCTCGACGCGCAGCCGCCGGGTTTCCGCAATGTCTAAGGCGGAAAGCATGAATTCGTCGCCGCTCATCGTGGCATCGGCAATCCTCGCAACAAGATCTCGCAGCAAGAGGATCTGCGCGAAGAGATACGCCGGATCGTTCGCCAGCGGTCCATTCGTAGGTTTGTTCATGCGCGCCCCTTTCGGCTCGGTTGCTGTGAGAAGCCCCGATTCTCGCCGGACATGCGGCGCGCGCCCCGTTGTCTCCGTTGCCTGCCAAGGCGACTTCGCCGCTCCTTCCAGGGTGGCTTTTTCTTTTCGTCGTGTGCGATTCCATGCCTCGCATTGTTTGGCTTTGCATTGATAACCGGAGATAAGTGATGAAATCAGGCGTTATCAAAAGCCCGAACCAGCTCACGCTGGAACTTGAGCCTGGGCTTGCCGAGCGTTACAGGTCGCTGCGCGAATGCGTCGCCACTGGTGTTTATCAGCGCGGACTCAAGCGGGTGGCCATCGATCTGGACGTGGCACCCAGCAACCTGTCGGTGCAATTGTCCGAAGACCCAAGCCGGAATTTCAGTGTCGACAGCCTCGAGCTGTACATCGAGAAGACCGGCGACATGACGCCCATCGAATATCTGCTGTCGCGCTTCTAAGCGCCCGACAAGCGCGACGCCGCGATGCAAGAAGTCAAACGACTGCACGCGCAATTGCAGCAGGCCATGCAGCGCGCAGGTCTTGCATGAACCCCGCACCCCTTGGCTTTGGCTTCGCCATGCCAAAAATGCAGCGCCATGGCATCAGCGCGCAACAGCCGGTCACGGGTCCTCGCTGGCCTGGCCGAATACGGGTACGAAACGGCGCGGAAACGGAGGTGTGTGTGATTGTTGGACATAGGCAACAGTTTGGGCTTTGCATCGCGGCGAACCTTCGGTGGTCGGCATGAGCCTGCACATCACGGTCAAGGTTCGCGGGCTCGCCGGCGTCAAGGCCAGCCTGGCGCGGCTCGATGGAGATCTTCGTGGGCGCGCCATGGCGGCGGCCATCAACAAGACGGCGCAGAAAGCCCGCGCGGAGATCAGCCGGGCAGTGAGGCAGGAATACGCGGTGGATGTGGCCCGCGTGCGCAATGCCATCGAGCTGCGCAATGCTAGCGCGAAGCCGGACGGCAGCCTCACGGCCTGGGTCAACATCTTCGGATCGTCGAGCAAGCGCGGGCGATCGCTCAACCTCATCCACTTCCTGGAAACGAAGGTCTCGCTGGCCGAGCGGCGCAGGCGCGCGAAAGCCGGCACGCAGCAGCAACTGCGTTTCCGCGTCAAAAAGGGCGGCCCCTTGATCACCATACCCGGAGCCTTCATCGGCAACCAGGGGCGCACGATCTTCGTGCGCATCAACCCCGACGATCCCAAGTCGCCAATCCGTCCCCTGCAGGTCATCGACATCCAGCAGATGTTCAGCTCGCGCAAGATCCGTACCCGCGTGCTGAACAAGATCAACGCCGATCTGCCCATCGAAGTGCAGCGCGCCGTGCGCATGATCTTGGCGAGGAACGCATGAGCTGGATCAACCACGACGACGTGCTGGACCAGCTGCGAGCGGCTGGGCTCATCATCAAGGACGGTGCGCTGCAGGTCGGCACCAGCCGGCCGGTGCGCTGCCATGTGGACGGCGACCGCGAGAAGCGTGGCTGGTACAAGCTCTTCGAACTGACCCTCGGCGACGGGCGCACCCTCATCACCGGCAGCTTCGGCGTCTGGCAGGGCGACGACAATGGCGCGAAAAAAGTGCTGCTGCCGAAGACCGAGCGCAAGGCGCTCGATGCGGACCAGCTCGCCGCCATCAAAGCGCGCCAGGCCGAGGACCGCAAGCGCGCCGAGGCCGAGCGCCAGCACGAAATCGACCGCGCAGCCGCGCGCGCCTCGCGCTGGTGGGCGCAATGCGGCGAGGCCGGCGCGTCCGGCTACCTCACGCGCAAAGGCTTGCCGCCCGGCAAGCTTTACGGCGCGCGCATCTCGGCATCCGGCAACCTGGTGGTGCCCATCCTGGACGGCGATGGACGGATCTACGGCCTGCAGGTCATCTACGACAAGCCCGTGGCCAAAGGCTCCGGCAAGCCGCGCGACAAGGACTACACGCCGCCCGGCCTCGCCAAGCAAGGCCACTGGGCCGAGATCGGGGCGCCGCGCGCGGGCCGCATCATCCTGCTGGTCGAGGGTTTCGCCACCGGCGCCAGCCTGCACGAGGCCACGGGGCTTCCCGTCATCGTGGCGTTCGACGCCGGCAACCTGTTGCCTGTTGCGCAACACATCGTCAAACGCTATCGCCGCGCACGCATCCTGGTATGCGCGGATGACGATTACCTCGCCAAGTGCGCGGACTGCGGCAAACTCACGCCCGTGGCCGCGCAGGCCTGCGCGCATTGCGGGGCGGATCACGGCAAGACCAACACCGGCGCCATGCGCGCCGAGGCCGCCGCGGTGGCCGTGTCCGGCACCTGGGTCTTGCCGCAATGGCCGTCAGAACGGCCCACCGACCGCAAGGGCCCGACCGACTTCAACGACCTGCACACCCACCCACAAGGCGGCCTGCACGTCGTGCGCGCGCAGATCGATGCCGCCCTTGCCTCGGCAGGCTGGGCGGCGGCCGAACCGCTCGAACGCGCGTCGCCGCAAAACGGGGGGGCGGGGGATGCCGGCGAGTCGCGCCCCGAGGCTGTTTCCATCCTGCCGCTGGAGCAGGTGGTGGACCGCTTCATCGCCGTCGACGACGACACCGGCGAATACGTGTTCGACACCTGGACCCGCAGCCTCTGCCGCCTCGCCAAGGTGCTGCGGATGCTCCCGGCCCGGGTGCGCGGCGACGACGTCAAGGATCACCCAACCTGGAAAAGCCGCGCCGTCTACATCGACCAGATCGGCTTCGACCCGGGCGGCGAAGATCCAAACATCCGCTGCAACCTCTGGGGCGGATGGCCCACCAGGCCCAAGTACGGCAGTTGCGACAACCTGCTGGCCCTGCTCGAGCACATCTGCAGCGGCGAGCGCAACGCCGAGCAGCTGTACATGTGGGTGCTCCAGTGGCTCGCCTATCCCATCCAGCATCCCGGCGCCAAGATGGCCAGCGCCATCGTCGTCCATGGGCCGCAGGGTACCGGGAAAAGCCGGTTTTTCGAGACCGTCGCCAAGATCTACGGCGAGTACGGCATCGTGCTCAATCAGGGCGCCATCGAAGACAAGTTCAACGCCGACTGGGTCAGCCGCAAGCTGTTCGTGTTGGCCGACGAAATCGTCGCCAACACCGAGAAGTACCACCTCAAGAACCTGCTCAAGACTTTCATCACCGGCGAGACCATCCGCGTCAACCCGAAAAACGTGGCCGCGCACACCGAGCGCAACCACATGAACCTCATTTTCCTCAGCAACGACAAGCAGCCCGTCGTGCTCGAGGGCGACGACCGCCGCCACTGCGTCATCTGGACGCCGCCGAAGCTCGATCCCAAGTTCTACGCCGCCATCGACGCCGAAATCGAGGCCGGCGGCATCGCCGCCCTGCACCACTTCCTGCTGCACGTCGACCTCACCGACTTCAAGCCCTGGACCTGGCCGCCCATGACCGTGGCCAAGCGCGAACTCATCGACGTCAGCGCCAACAGCGAGGAACGCTTCGCCGCCGAATGGATGCTCGGCAACATCTGTTTCGACGACGAAGCCGGGCCGCTCCCTGCCTGCCCCGCCGGCACCCAGCAGGTCTACGACGCCTACCTGCGTTGGTGCAAGCTGCAGGGCGAAACCAGGCCCAGGCCGCAAAACCAGTTCATCGGCTCGCTCACCAAGCGCCAGGGCTGGACGGCCGAGCATCGCGACCGCTACGAGAACCTGCACTTCATGGGCGACCGCAAGCGCCAGCGCATGGTGATCCCATCCACGCGCGACATCGCCGAGGCCGAGCTGCGCGGCGCGCCCACCGTGCCGCACCCGCCTGGAGAAACCGTCGCCCAGTGGAGTACCCGGTGTTTTTTCGCGTTTCGCAACGCGGCGCAGGTCCGCCCATGAAGCGCACGGGCGCACGGGTGAGCGCACGGGCAAGCGCACGGGTTAAGTCATTGATTTTGCAGGAAACGCACGGGCGCACGGGTTGCGCTTATCGCGCCCGTGTGCGTGCGCGTATGCATTCGAGGATGGCGCATCGAAGATTTTTTCTCGCGTATGTGCGTACCTACATACCTGTGCGCCCGTGCGTTATGAGGAATATCAAGGGCTTAACCCGTGCGCTCACCCGTGCGCTCACCCGTGCGCTTTGTCATACCCGTGCGCTTTTGCCCGGTTTCCACGTCTCGATGGGTTGAAATATGACCGAAACAGCGCAAATCCTCGTCAAAATGGCTGAATTCGCGCGTCAACAGGGCTGGAATCGCTCCACCGTCACGCGGTTGCGCCATGCCGGGCGCCTAGTCATCCGCGACGGCCTGGTCGACGTTCCAGCCAGCCTCGAACTCATCGCCGCCACCGCCGACGCCCGGCGCGACGACGTCGCCGCCCGTCACGCCGCCGCGCGGTTACAAAAAACGGAAAAACAGCCCGTTGCAGCCGTTGCGCACCCTGTTGCGCAACATCCCCATGCGCAACACGCCGTAAACGGCGCCATACCGCCGGAATCGGTGCCCATGGCCGCTTCGGCAGCCGCCCCGCCCCAGCAAGCCGCCGAACCCGACGCCACCGACAGCATCGGCGCCAGCTTCCAGGCCTCCCGCGCCATGAAGGAAAAATACCTCGCCCTGCAGGCCCAGGCCGAGTATCAACGCATCATCGGCGAGCTGCTGCCCCGCGCCGACGTCGTCGCCGCGCTCGACGACGTAGTGGCCATCGCCCGCCAGGGCCTCGAGAACTTCCCGCACCGCACCGCGCCGCGCCTGTACGGCAAAGACCTCGACGCCATCCGCGCCGTGCTGCGCGAAGACATCGCCGCCCTCATGCGCGAAATGCACGCCGACGCGCAGCGCCAGCTCACGCAGCTCACGCAGGGAGAAGCGCAATGAGCCGTATGACATCGCCCCTCGCCCTGCGCGCCTTCGCCCGCGGCTGGCGCGCCAAGCAGGCGCTCACGGTCAGCGAGTGGGCGGACGCCAACCGCGTCCTGTCCGAAATGGGCAGCGCCGAACCCGGCGCGTGGAAAACCTCGCGCACGCCCTACCTGCGCGAGATCATGGACCAGCTTTCCGAGACCTCGCCGGCCAAGCTGGTGGCGTTCATGAAGCCGTCGCAAGTCGGGGGAACCGAGGTCGGCTCCAACTGGCTGGGCTACATCATGGCGCACGCCAAGGGCCCGGTCGCCGTCGTCATGCCCACCGAGAAAAGCCTGGGCGACTGGATGACGCAGAAATTCGAGCCGATGGCGGCGGACACCCCCGCCATCGGCGCCGTGCTGGCCAAGCGCAGCAACAGCGAGGGCAACAACAGCGCCCAGCGCAAGCGCTTCGCCGGCGGCATCCTCTACGCCAAGACGGCGGGCAGCACCGCCGAACTCAAAAGCACCTCGCTGCGCTACGCCCTGGCCGACGAAGTGGACGAATACCCGCGCGACGGCAAGCAGGGCGACGTGCTCGGGCTGCTCGAGGTGCGCATCACCACCTTCCACGACGGCAAGGTCTACGCCCCCAGCTCGCCCACCGTGCGCGAGGCCAGCGCCATCGAGGAGCTGTTCGAGGGCGGAGACCAGCGGCGCTACCACGTGCCCTGCCCGCATTGCGGCCATCTGCAGGTGCTGACCTGGGGCAACTTGCGCTGGACCAGGGACCCGCGCAACACGCGCCGCGTGCAATCCGCGCACTACGTCTGCGCCGAATGCGGCGCCGAGATCGAGGAGCACCACAAGCCCGGCATGCTGGCCGAACTGGGCCACGGCGGCCAGGCGCGCTGGGTCGCCGGCGAGCCCGGCGCGCCCTACCCCAGCTACCACATCAACGCCCTCTACACGCCGCTGGGCCTCGGCAAGACCTGGGCCGAACTCGCCCAGCAGTGGCTGGACGCGCAGGACAACCCGCAGAAGCTGGTGGTGTTCGTCAACACGCGCCTGGCCGAAACCTGGGCCGACCGCAGCGCCGACATCAAGGCCAGCGTCATCGAGCAGCGCGCCGAACCCTACCCGCTGCGCACCATCCCGCAGGGCTGCCTGGCGCTCACCACGGGCGTGGATACGCAGGACGACAGACTGGAGGTCCACATCGTCGGCCACGGCCGCCACGGCCGGCGCTGGACCATCGATTACCACGTGCTGCCCGGCAACCCCGCCGACGAAGGCCTGTGGAACCGCCTGGCCGAGTACCTCAACGCCGCCGAGTTTGTCAACGCCCACGGCCGCCGCATGAAACTCGACGCCGTGGCCATCGATACCGGCGGCCATCACACACACGCCGTCTACCAGTTCGTGCGCAGCCGCCGCGTGCGCCGCTGCATCGCCGTCAAGGGCGCCAGCTCCCCGGGCCGCGCCATCCTCGGCAAGCCCAGCCTGCAGGACGTGAACTGGAAAGGACAAACCGTGAAAAAGGGCGTGGCGCTCTACACCGTGGGCACCGACGTGGTCAAGCACCTGCTCTACAACCTGCTCCACCTCGACACCGACAAACCCGCCGAGGACCGCAAGGTGCGTTTCTCCCAGCAGCTCGACAGCACGTTCTACCAGCAACTCACCGCCGAGGTCTTCAATCCCCGCCGCAACCGCTGGGAACTCAAAAAAGGCCGGCGCAACGAGGCGCTCGACACCTGGGTCTACGCCGAGGCCGCCAGTCACCACCCCGAGCTGTACCTGCACAAGTGGCGCGCCGCCGACTGGGACCGCCGCGCAGCCATGCTCGAGCCCGAAACCCAGGACGAAAGCGAGCAGCCGGCGCAGGCTTCGCCCACGCCCGTGCCGCCCGCGAAAAAACCGCCGCCTTTCGTGGGCCGCCCACCCGGCGGCTTCAAGACCCGAACCTGGTGAGATGCCCCATGACCGATGACCTGCTCGCCCGCACCCTGCATGCCATCCAGCTGCGCATGGCCGCGCGCGGCGTGCCACCGCAGCAGGTCGATCCGGTCCTGCGCGAGGTCGACGCCGAAATGCGCGGCATCTTCGGCGGCGACCGCGCCTACGTCCCCGCGCGCGGCCACGCCCTGCGCGACCACGCCCTTTGCGAGGAATACGCCAGCGGCCACGGCATCGAACGCCTGGCCCACCGCTACGCGCTGACCGAGCGCCACGTGCGCCGCATCCTGCTCAAGCACGCGGCCATCAGCCGCTACAAGGCGCCCACAAAGGACAAACCATGAGCCACGTCCAGCCCACCATCAAAATTTCCGCGCGCCTCGCCTGGTGGTTCTGGCCCTACGCCTACGCCGTCATCTACTTCGCCGCGGTCATGGGGCTGCAGCCCGACATGGCCAAGATCTACGCCAAGATGGTCAGCGCCATCCGCGTGCGCTGCAAAGTGTGATCGCCGACCAGGCCTACGCAGCCACCGAGCCGCACCGCAGGGCCTGCGAGGCTCGGGAACTCATGCGCTGGCCACTCGCCGAGCGCCGCAAATACCTGGCCGACATCCGCAAAACGCGCGGCGACGCGGCGGCGGACGCCCTGCAGGAAGAGTTGACAACCCAGTGGCGCATCGCCCATCGAAACACTGAAAAAATATCGCTATAGCGCGGACATGTTTTGCCTTAAAAATGTCCGCCGAAACCGGCAGCATGGTCGCCATGTTGCCAGCCCTCGCCAATTTCGTGCAGGGCGATGCGCTGAATCTCACCGTATCGCCCTGCACCCTTCCCGACGGACGCCTCATCAGCGCCGCCGGAGGCTGGTCGCTCAAGCTTTCGCTGCGCGGCGCCAGCACGCTCGACCTCACCGCCAACACCACCCAGGTTGACGGCGCCGGCAACTGGCTGCTTGCCGCCACCGGCGCGCAGACCGCCGCGCTCACCGCCGGGCCCTACGGCTGGATCTACACCGCGACCGACGCCAGCGGCGTGCGCGCCACCCTGTCCAGCGGCACCATCGACGTGGAGCCGGACCTCACGCTCGCGGCGGCCGGCTACGATCCCCGCACCACGGCGCAAAAGGCCCTGACCGACGCCGAGGCCGCGCTCGCCAGCTTCAAGGCCTCGGGCGGCCGCGTGCGCAGCTACAGCATCGGCGGCCGCAGCATGACGTTCGAGACCGCCGCCGAGCTGCTCTCGCTGGTGAGCTACTGGCGCGTGCGCGTGGCCAACGAAAAACACGCCGCCGCCGCCGCGCAGGGCCTCGGCGACCCCTCGAAACTTCTGGTGAGGTTCCGGTGAGCAAGCCGGGCATCCTCACCGGCGCGCGCGCCGCCCTGGCGCGGTGGATCGCGCCGCCCCGGGCGCCGAAACGCGGCGGCCAGCGCGCCTATGCCGGCGCCCAGTACGGGCGCCTCACGTCCGACTGGAACCCTCTCAACACCAGCAGCGACAGCGAACTGGTCACCAGCCTGCGCGCCCTGCGCAGCCGAAGCCGCCAGCTCACGCGCGACAACGAATACGCCCTTCGCGCCAAGCGCCTGGTGCAAAACAACGTCATCGGCCAGGGCATCGGCATGCAGGCCCAGGTCGTCAACCAGCGCGGGCGCCTCCAGGACAACATCAACACCCAGATCGAGGACGCCTGGTCCGCCTGGTGCGACGCCTCCATCTGCCACGCCGGCGGCACGCTGCATTTCCACGACATCGAGCGCCTGCTGCTGGGCGAGCTGTTCGAGGCCGGCGAGGCCCTGGTGCGCATCGTGCGCCAGCCCTTCGGCGGCGCAAGCGCCCGGTTCGCGCTCGAGGTCATGGAGGCCGATCGCCTCATCGATACCTGGCAGACCGGCTCGGCGCCGAACGGCAACGCCATCCGCATGGGCGTTGAAATCGACACCTGGGGCCGCCCGCAAGCCTACTGGCTCTATCCCACGCACCCGGGCGACTATCAGTTCACGAGTTTCGAGCCCAGCCGCTTCATCCGCGTCCCGGCCGAGGACATGATCCACCTCTACGTGCAGGACCGCCTGCCGCAGACGCGCGGCGTGCCGTGGATGCACGGCGTGCTCAAGCGCCTGCACGACATCGGCGGCTACGCCGAGGCCGAAATCGTCGCCGCGCGCGCTGCCGCCAACATCATGGGCATCGTTGAAACGCCCGAGTTGCAGGGCAGCGACGACGACCTCGGCGCGCCCGCCGAGGCTCCCCTCACCGACCTGCAGCCCGGCATCGTGCAGCAGCTGCTGCCCGGGCAAAAGTTCACGGGCTTCAGCCCCAGCCGCCCGAATCCGGCCATGGACCCGTTCATGCGGTTGATGCTGCGCGGCGTGGCCAGCGGCACCGGCTGCAGCTATGAAAGCCTCAGCCGCGACTACTCGCAGAGTAACTACAGCAGCAGCCGCCTGGCGCTGCTGGATGACCGTGACCTCTGGCGCGTGCTGCAAAGCTGGTTCGTGCGCAATTTTCGCGCCCGCATCCACCGCGAGTGGATGGAGGCCTCGGTCATCGGCGGCGAACTGCCGTTCAACGACTACCACATCAACAAGGCCAAGTACCAGGCCGTGCGCTTCCGTCCGCGCGGCTGGAGCTGGATCGACCCGGTCAAGGAAGTGGCCGCGTTCGAGGCCGCCGTGCAGGCGGGCTTCATGACCGTCGCCGATGTCGTGGCGGCCACCGGCAACGGCCAGGACCTGGAGGACGTGCTCAAGGCGCGCCGCGCCGAGCTGGACCTCATGGCCGAGCTCGACCTGCATTTCTCCACCAACGCCGCGCCGGCCAAGGTCGGCATCAGCCCCGTGTCCGTCATCAACGCCGACGTGTCCGCGCAGCAGGACGGCAGCAACACCGGCGACGCATCCGGCGCCGACGCGACCGACGCCAACCAACAGGAGGCCGCATGACAGCCGCCGCGAAACCAGCCGTCGCGCCAGCGCCCGGCGCCGATCACACGCGCAAGGCCGCGCCCACCACGCTGCCGCCGCTCACCCGCTTCATGCCGATGATGGCCGACGGCAACGCGCCGCCCGCGCTCGACACCCAGGCCCGCACCCTGCAAATGAGCTGGAGCAGCGAATTCCCGGTGGAGCGCTGGTTCGGCGACGAAATCCTCAGCCACGCCCCCGGCGCGGCCGACCTCTCGCGCCTCAACGACGGCGCGCCGCTGCTGTTCAACCACAACATGGACGACGTCATCGGCGTCGTGCAGCAGGCGCAGATCGACGCCGGCCAGCGCAAGGGCTTCGCCACCGTGCGCTTCGCCAACACGCCGCGCGGCAACGAAGTCATGCAGCTCGTGGCCGACAACATTCTGCGCAACGTCAGCTTCATGTACCGCGTCCAGGACTACCAGGACATGGGTAACGACCAGTACATGGGCACGCAGTGGACGCCAATGGAGATCTCCATCGTCAGCGTGCCGGCAGACCCCACCGTCGGTGTCGGCCGCGCCCCCGAAACCGGCGAACTGCCCGTGCGCGTCACCCGCGCCGCGGCTTCGCAAACCGAACCCACCACCACCACCGTTTCACCCACCGCGCCGGCGCCCGCCGTGCGTAGCACTTCAACCACCCAAGGAAACACCATGGACCCAGTCGTCACCCCCCAGGCGGGCACCGCAGCAACCGCCGCCCCCGTCATCGACATCAATGCCCAGCGCCAGGACGCCGCCGCGCAGGAGCGCGCCCGCATCGCCGAGATCGAGGCCATGTGCGCCTCGCACAAGATCTCGGCCGACATGCGCGCCGAAATGATCCGCAACGGCACCACCATCCCCGAAGCCCGCGGCCTCGTGCTGGTGGAGCTTGGCAAGCGTGGCCAGGCCCAGTCCCTCACCGCCAACGGCCACGCGCCCGACTTGTCGGACAAGGAAAAAGCCCGCTACAGCATGATCCGCGCCATCAACGCGGCCATCTCCGGCAACTGGAAGGACGCCGGCTTCGAGCTCGAAATCAGCAACGACATCGCCAAGCGCACCGGCAAGGCGGCCAATGGCTTCTACATGCCCACCAACCTGCCGTTCGCGGTGCGCGCGCCCTACGCCACCAGCGCCCC
>DAIAZB010000319.1 GCA_027443745.1 Thiomonas sp.
CGTTGAGGAGGCGATCCAGCGATGGGAGGACTCCCACGAGCCCAAGGCCTTTCCCTACCTGCAGGCACCGATGCTCGATCCGGCCGGACTGCGCCAGGGCAGGGCGCAGCTGCTGGTGCCGATGATGGCCATCGATGCCGACGGCGAGCCGGGTTGGGTCGGCATGCAGCGCATCACGTGGGCGGACCCCGGTCAGTCGGCCGACAAGCGATTTGTCTCCGGCACGCCGACCAAAGGCGCGTTTGCCATCATCCCAATCGTCGGCGCCGATGTCGAAGCACCCCTGCGCGCCTATGAGGCGGCGTGCAAGGCCGATCAAGTGGTGTTCTGCGAGGGCATCGGCACCGCGCTGGCCATCCATCAGGCCACCGGACTTCCGGTGATCGCGGCTTTGTCGGCGCAGAACCTGCCGGAGGTGGCCCGCAGACTGCACGACAAGCTGCAGGGGCGTGCCGTCATTTACGCCGACAACGACGGCGAGAAGGCGCAGTTCAAGGGACAAGCCTATGCCGTGCGGGCTGCCCGCATGCTGGGCGGCGCACGCACGCGCATCGCCCTCCCTGAAAAGCAGGGTGGCATCACACCACCCGGTTACGACGCTCGCGACCAGTTCCGCGACAACGGATCCGAGGCCATCCGCAAGACGATGGCCGCGACGCTGGATGCCCGGCAGCTGGAGCGGCGCCTGCCGCAAGACGTCGCGGGCCGCCACAAGCCCGGCTTGGCCAGGCAACAGGTGCAGCAGCAAAGCACCGCGCAACCGCCGGTCTCTCCCACCCCCCACCAGGAGCAACCCATGAATGACAAAACGCCTGCAGATCTCGACGCGCAGATCAAAGACGCCACCAAGCTACACAATGACTTGGCCAAATCGACTGAGGCAACGCCTGAGGCAAAAAAGGCGGCGCGTGAGCAAATAACCGCACTGAAGAAAGAACGCGATCAGGTTCGCCGCGCGGCGGAATCCATCGCGCAAGGCCAGGCGCAGCCCGCCGCTGCCCAAGATTCGGCAGAGCCCGCGCAGGCAGGCGCGGAAGACCCGGCGCCCGAGACGTCGGCACAGGCGGAGCAAGCAACGCCAGCGGTGCGCCACGCCATGCAGGACGGCCAGGAAGCTTCGGCTCAAGCGAGTCCATTCGATGCGCTCAATCAGGCTGCGGCAGACACAGAGGCCCAGCCCGTCGATGCACAGAGCCCCGCAGGAGATCGAACTGGGCAGCCTGATGATCAAGGGCAGGCCGATACCCCCGAGGAGCGCCTCCTGCGCGAGTACGCGGCACTGGCAGAACCAGTGCGCGCACAGCGGGCGAAGGCCCAGTATGACCTTGATGCCAGGCACCGGGAACAGCGCGAGGCACTGTTCGGGTCGCTGGACCAACTGCGCGCCGACAAGACGCGCGAGCTCAGTGGCATGGCCGAAGAACACCAGCGCTCGCTCATTGCGATCGAGGTGGCCAAGGCCGTCGAAGCGATGCAAAAGCAACAAAGAACCGAGCGTCAAGGCCTGCAGTCCGAGCTTCCCGAGGTGCCCAGCTACAGAAACTTTCTGGAGGATCGCGCCGGGACGGATCCCGTGGCGGCGCGAATGCTGGACGACGATCGGTCGCGCGCCCGGATTCCGGAGGCGGTCAAGGGCAGGCGGGTTGCCCCGGTCGAGCCTGCGGTGCTGGAAGGACTCACGCATGAGATCGAGGACGGCCCGACCAGCAAGGCCATCCACTACGCGCGTGACGGCGAGCGGGTGATGTCAGACCGCGGTGAGCGCGTCGATCTCTACAAGATGGACGATCGGGAGATCGAGGCGGCTTTGCGCCTGGCCGAGCAGAAGTACGACATGGATAAAGGGCTGGTGTTGACGGGCAGCCGGGAATTCCAGCAGCGCGCAGCGGAGGTCGCGGGCCGCATGGGTCTGAAGATCCAGAACGAGGATCTTCGCAAGGCATGGGAGCAGGGCCGACTGACGGCGCTGGAAGCCGAGGAAGTCGAGCACGGGCTCGCCGCCACGATGATGAATGGAGCCGCCGCGCCGCTGGGCGGCATCGCGAGGCCGGAACCGGCGGACCTGGAAGCGTCGCGGGCGCAGGGGGATCAGGGCGCTGCAACGATCTATCCGGTCGATCAACCGTTTCTGGCCGCCGAATCGGTCCTGTCGCACCTCCCGTCACAGGGCTGGGACGCCCTTTCGGCTGCGGGGCAGGGGCATCCCTTGACCCCCGAGCAAAAGGCCTGGCTCGAAGATCCGGCGCGGCCTGTTCTCGTCGATGAACAGGACAAGCTGACCGAGCTTGGCCAGTTGGCCTACGACCGGATGCAAGCGCGCGCCGAGGACGAGCGCGAGATGCTGCAGCAGCAGCTTCGCACCCGGAACATCGATGAGGAGCTGGAAAAACGCGAGCGTGCGAAAGCCCTCGAGCAACAGACCACAGAACACAAGGAGGAGGTCGCCATGGCGCGAGATGCAGCCGAAGGACTGCAGCGCGCCGATGACTGCCATGCCGACTCTGCCGACCCTCAACAGGAAGTCGAGGAGCAGCAGATCAAGGTGCCCGAGCACGCCCTTTCCAGCCGCAGTCATCCCCGTCTCCGCGATATGGGTCGCGGGATGTGAACCAGGAGAACCACGATGCAAGCCCAACCCTTGATTCCCGATGCCATGGAGTCCGACGTCTTCGTCGAGATCCAGGCCGCCAGTCGCGACCACGCCGAGCGTGAGTTCGGCGCGGTTTTCGATCAACCTGAAGGCGAGGTCCAACATGGCTGATGATCTGGAGCAGCAAGCAGCCGCCGCCCAGGGTGACCAAGAGTCCGAGGCGCCGACAGGCGTGGGCGGGGCAGGGGAGCAGGCCCCGCCGTTGCCCGCCGAAAAGAAGCAGCGCGACCTGCGTCAGGAAATCACCGACCGCATGGTCCAGTCCCTGGAGCGTGGCCAAATCCCGTGGGAGCGCCCCTGGGAAAACCTGGAGCATGGCCTGCCGCGAAACATGGCAACGGGCAACGCCTACAAGGGCGGCAACCGGTTGCTTTTGCAGCTGGTCCAGATGGACCAGGGTTATGCCGATCCGCGTTTTGGCACGGTCAAGCAGATCAACGAGCTTGGCGGCCGGGTCAAGAAAGGCGAGAAAGGCCACCCGATCGAACTCTGGAAAGACCAGCCGTTCTGGGAGCGCCGCGACGTCGAGATCAGCCTCAACAGCATGCGCGTCAAGGTGTTTGACGAAGGCAAGGGTGTGGTGCACGTGGGCATGCCCACGGACAAGATATCCACCATGGCCGTCAAGGCAGCCGATTTGACGGTGCGCCACAAGGGGAGGGAGCTGGACTGGAGCGCAGCCCACAGGCAGCTCGATTCCGTCGTGGGTCGTGTCTACACGGTGTTCAACGCCGAGCAGTGCACGGACCTGAAGATCGAGCCGCTGAAGACGCCCGACAACAAGATCCCGGTCGTCGACCGTGCCGAGAAGTTGATGACGGCGATGCAGGAAGATGGCGTCCGCTTTGCCACCCATCCGCAGCATGCCTTCTACTCGCCCAAGCGCGACGAAGTCTCCCTGCCACCGCGCGAGTCCTTCAAGTCGGTCGAGGGGTACTACGGCACGGCGTTGCATGAGATCGGTCACGCGACGGGCGCCCAGCAGCGCCTGAACCGTGAAGGCATCACGGGCGGCCACCGCTTCGGCTCCGAGGGCTATGCCAAGGAGGAGCTGCGCGCCGAACTGTTCAGCACCTTCATGGCGGCCGAGACCGGCATTCCCCATGATGAAGAGCAACACAAGGCGTACATCCAGTCCTGGGCCAAGGCCCTGAAAGAGGACAAGAACGAAATCTTCCGGGCAGCGGCGGAAGCCGGCAAGGCGGTGGACTACGTGTTGGGCAAAGAGCGGGACTTGCTGCACAAGATCGATCGCATCTATGGGCAGCTTGTCGGGCCGGATACGGTGGATTTGTCGAAAGCACCTCACGAACTGACCTTTGCCGAGTTCGCTGACATTGCCCATGCGGAAAAGCTCGGGCCGGGCCACGGTCGGCAGTGGGAAGTGTTTTACGGCAGGCAATCCCTGGGCTTTGCTGATGGGCCGGCCATCAAGGGGGCGTACCGCCAGGCGCACCAGCGCGAGGTGAACAACGCGCTGTACGACAACCAGCCGGGCGCCTTCAGGCCGCAGGACTGCCAGCCCAAGACCATGCCGCCCTCGCACGTCCTGGCTGAATACCCGGAGCTGCAGACGAAATTCGCAGAGGTCATTGCCCGGAGCCAGCATGCTGACGCGAAGCCGATCCCTAACGTGCAGGCACAGGTCGATGCGCCGGTCGTCAGCGCAGACAGTGCGCCCAATCGATCCTTGTTCTGGCGCAAAGTCAGCAACGTCGAGGATCTCTGCGATGGCTTGGTGACGCTGCCTGGCGCTGGGCTGCAACCAGCCGCCAGGGTCCGTGTCGTGGAGGACAAGAAACTGTCCTCTTCGGACTACGACAAGTTCACCGCCGACTTCTTTGCCTCCCAGCCCTGGCTGGACGGCAAGGGCGGTATCGACGAGGACGGCACGCGCCACGTCATCCAGGTCACCGCTCAGGATCGGCAGACTCTGCACATCGATCCGCAGGGGCATGACTACGCCCGGTATGTCGGCATTCCTGAGGCGGACGTGCAGCGCGTGATGGGCAGCCGCTCACTCGTCGTGGCGGAGGTGGAGTCCACTCAGACGCTCCAGCTGCCTGAAGCCGGCGCCTACGACCGCGCGATTCACAACTTCGTCAAAGGGGGTGGTCACGAAAAAGACGCTCGCCGCATGCTGGACAACGTGATGCTGGATCTTGATCCGAAGTACCTACCCAGCGCTCTTGTCGATCACGGCTTTGCCAAACCGGCCGGTGCCGAGAAACTTGCCGCGGCCATCATTGCCGAGGAATACCAGAAGATTCTCGATAAGGAGGATCGCAAGTCCTCCGAGTTCCATGTGGCCAAGCAGGCCGAGGAGGCTGTCGCCAAGGACAAGGCGAACGCATCGGAGCCTGCCGCCGAGAAATCTACCGAACGGGACGAGGGCGACAGACCTGAACGACCGGGTCGTCCGCCCCAGCGCCAGTCAACGCGCCGGTCCGCGGGCCGGGGCCGCTGACGCCCGACGCGCCCAGCGGCAGGTGGCGCAAACAACAGCCGCAGCGTGCGACCGGATTCCTTTCCTGCCCACGGCAGGTTTCCTTGGCCGGCATGCACGCCGTCTGGCCCACGTCACGGGCCACCTTCGATCTGAGGAACGAACACCATGACTTCACCGACAAACGGGCTGTATCACATCCCCAAGGCCCAGAAAGACATCACGCGCTTCGTCTTCGCAGGGCTTGGCCTGTTCGCCATGATCGTGCTGCTGTCCTGCTGGGCAGCGACAGAGTATGCCGCCTGGGCGCTGGGGTTTGTTGCGGCGCTGGGCAAGCCGATGCTGGAGCCTGGGGTCTACTTTCCGTTCGACGTCCTTGTGTGGACCTGGAAGTTCAACAGCCTCGACTACGGCACGGCCGTCATGGCAATCTTCGAGCGCGCCCACATCATCATGGGTGTCGGCGGCTTCTTCTCGCTTGTGCTGCCGGTCGCTTTGGCCTTCCGGCGCACGCGCAAAGCCGAAAGCGAGCGCAATGATCTCCACGGCTCGGCCCACTGGGCGTTGCCAAATGAGGTGCTCGAGGCTGGCATCCTGCCGACCGACAAGAACAAGGGCGGGGTGTTGTTCGGGGCCTGGGAGCACAGGGGCAAGGTGCAGTACCTGCGCCACAAGGGGCCCGAACACATGATGGTGTTCGCCCCGACCCGGTCCGGCAAAGGTGTGGGGATCGTGATCCCGACCCTGCTGTCCTGGGACGAATCGGTGCTGGTGCTCGACATCAAGGGCGAGAACTGGGCACTGACCAGCGGATTTCGCCACAAGCTTCTCGGCCAGAGAACCCTCAAATTCGACCCGACGAGCACTGATTCGGCACGGTTCAATCCCCTGCAGGAGATCCGCATCGATGGCAATCTGGTCAAGGATGTGCAGAACATCGCCACCATGATCGTCGACCCCAACGGCGAGGGTCTGAAGGATCACTGGGCCAAGACCGGCTTCGACCTCATGACCGGCGTCGTCCTGTTCGTTCTACTGTGCGAGCCGCCGCAGGGCGAGAGCAAGGTCGACCGGTGCATTGCGACCGTGCTGGGCATCCTTTCGGATGGCGGCATCTTCCGGAAGGAGGCCGAGAGCAAGGCCCAGGCTCAGGCGCAGAGCGAAGGCGGCAAAGACGGCGACGTCGTCGAAGGCGCCAGGGCGGTGATTGGCTACATCCGGGACATCGCGCACGCGATGCTCGAGAAGGGCAGGTTGGCCGAGCGGCAGGAAGAGCACGACGCCCGCCACGCGGGGTGGATGGCCGTTGCCCAGGCCATGCAAAGCTGGCTGAACAA
>DAIAZB010000320.1 GCA_027443745.1 Thiomonas sp.
CGCGACGACTGGTACATGAGCGTGATGAGGGCGCAGCGCGAAATCAGCTCCGACAGAATCTGCGCCAGCACGATGTTGCCGATGCGTTCGGCCATGAGCACGTGAAAGTCGCCGAGCAGCCGGGTACGGCCGGTCACGTCCACCCGCCCGACCACCGCCTGCTCCTGCTTGAGGTGAGCGCGCATGGCGCGGAAATCAGCCGTCGTGGCCTTGTCGCAAAACTCCTCGACCAGATGCTGCTCCAGCATGCGGCGCACGGCGAAGACCTGCTGCGCCTCATCGACCGAGGGTTGGGAGACGAAGGCTCCGCGCGCCGGCTCCAGGGTGACGAGGTGATCGCGCGCCAACTGGAACAAAGCCTGCCGCACGATGGTGCGCGAGACGCCGTAGATGGCAGCGATTTTCTGCTCGGTCAACTTGGCGCCAGGCGCCAGGCGGTGCTCGATGATGGCCGAAGTGATGGCCGCCGCGATCGTCTGGGTCGAGTCTGGCTCCGGGGCGACGGGTGCGGCAGTGGAGGGCTCAGTCGCTTGCGGGGTTCGGTTCGGAGTCAGAGCTTTGGCATTCATCGGTGTTCTCCATGCTTGTGGCGCGGTGCATTGATACGGTTCGCTCTCTTGGACGGGCGTCTGAAGCCAATGTCCAGTCGAGGGCTCTCGGTATTGTCAAGCGCCTCCACTTGGCTTGGTTCAGATTCTTGATCGACTCGGGAAAACGAGAGTATCCGGCGTCTATTGTATTTCGCTTCGGCTTGAAATAGCATACACAAAACTTTTAAAGTGTATGCAAAAAAATGGGTAAGCTGACCACACACATCCTCGACACCGCCAGCGGTAAACCGGCTGCCGGTGTGCGCATCAATGTTTGGTTCGAGCGCTCCGGCGTCTGGGTTGATCTGGGCGCTGCGATCACCAACGCCGACGGCCGCTGCGATGCCCCGCTGCTGCAAGGCGCCGCCTTCGCGGCCGGGCGCTATCGGCTGGTGTTTCACGTCGGCCCGTATTTCCGGGCGCAAGGCCCGGAAAAGGCGTCCCCGGCTTTCCTGGAGGATGTCCCCATCGAATTTGGCGTTGTCGACGCGAGCACGCACTACCACGTGCCCCTGCTCGTCACGCCATGGAGTTATTCCACCTATCGCGGCAGCTAGGGGTGGCGCCGAACTCCTCGGGTGGCATCGAGGGGTGCGAGCGGCAATTGTTGCCATGACACAAAAACTTGAACGACAGGAGAGCCAAGTTGAACAATTTCAGAGACAAGTCCCAGCCCGTTTTGGCCGCCGCCGCACTGGCTGTGGCGCTGGTTGGGTCCACCGCCGCGCAAGCCGCCACCTGGAGCGACGCCCAGGTGCACGTTGCCTACGGCACCCAGTTTGCCGAGCCGGGCTACAGCCAGAGCATCGCCAAGCGCATCGTTGGCTTCTCCTACGCCGGGGGCGACGGCTGGGGCAGCAACTTCTTCAACCTCGACGTGCTCATGTCCGACGCCGGCGACCCCGAGGCCTGCGCCGCCGGGGCCAACTCCCCCTCATGCGCCGCCGCCGGGGCGCAGGAGCTGTACGCGGTGTACCGCCGCACCTGGTCGTACGACCAGATCAGCGGCAACACGATCCACTGGGGCCCGATCAACGACATCAAGCTGGCCATGGGGGTGGACTACTCCGCCAAGAACACCACCTTCGGTCCGCGGGTGCGCAAGCTGCGCATCGGCCCCATGGTGGGGCTGAACGTGCCGGGCTTTGCCGAAGTGGGGCTGGAGGCCTACAAGGAGAGCAACCACAACGGCTTCTCCCCCTACCCGCAGGGCGGAGACGTCACCTTCAACACCACCTATGTGCTGGCGGCCGACTGGGGCATTCCCTTCGCCGATGGCCAGTGGAAGTGGAGTGGCTACTTTGACCACATCGGCGCCAAGGGCTATGGCACGGTGCCGGAGACCTTGCTGTCCACCGAGGTG
>DAIAZB010000321.1 GCA_027443745.1 Thiomonas sp.
GCCGGCGCACAGCCGCTTCACCAGCGCCGCGGCGCGCGCCGTGGCGTCGTCGTCGGGCACGATGGCGCGGCCCCATTCGCGCCGCGTCTCGCCCGGCCATTTGTGGGTGGCGTCCAGCCCCATTTTTCCGCCCAGCCCTGATTCGGGTGAAGCGAAATCCAGGTAGTCAATGGGCGTCTGGTCGATCAACGTGGTGTCGCGCACCGGGTCCATGCGGGTGGTGATGGCCCAGATCACCTCGCGCCAGTCGCGAATGTCGATGTCGTCGTCGGTGACGATGATGAACTTGGTGTACATGAACTGGCGCAGGAAACTCCACACCCCGAACATCACCCGCTTGGCGTGGCCGGCATATTGTTTGCGGATGGACACCACGGCCAGACGATAGGAACAACCCTCGGGAGGCAGGTGGAAGTCGGTGATTTCAGGGAACTGCTGTTGCAGCAAAGGCACGAACACCTCGTTGAGCGCCACGCCAAGAACGGCCGGCTCGTCCGGCGGCTTGCCGGTGTAGGTGGAGTGGTAGATCGCGCCTTCGCGCTGCGTCATGCGATCCACCTGGAACACCGGGAACCAGTCCTGCTCGTTGTAATAGCCGGTATGGTCGCCGAACGGCCCTTCCAGGGCGTGCAGGTAGCCGCCAATGTCCTTGAGTCTGATGCCGGCTTCGCTCGAGCCGGCATAGCCCGGCGCGGCAGATGGAATATGCCCTTCGAGCACGATTTCTGCATGCGCCGGCACCTGCAAATCAAGCCCGATGCAGCGCGCAAGCTCGGTGCGCCCGCCGCGCAACAGCCCGGCAAACTGGTATTCCGACAGCGAATCCGGCACCGGCGTGACGGCGCCGAGGATGGTGGCTGGGTCCGCCCCCAGCGCCACGGCCATGGGAAAGGGCTGGCCGGGATGAGCGGCGGCATGGTCGCGGAAGTCGAGCGCGCCGCCGCGATGCGCCAGCCAGCGCATGATGAGCTGGCGTCGACCGATACGCTGTTGGCGGTAGATGCCCAGGTTCTGCCGTGTCTTGCGCGGTCCGCGCGTGACCACCAGCCCCCAGGTCAGCAGCGGCGCGGCGTCGCCTGGCCAGCAAGTTTGCAGGGGCAGCGTGTTCAGGTCCACCTCGGTGCCGGCCAGCACGACTTGCTGGCAGGGCGGCTTGCGGATTTCGCGCGGGCGCATGTCCCACACCGCACGCGCCAGGTGGAGCAACTCGCCCACATCCTTCAGGCCGCGTGGCGGCTCGGGCTGCTTGAGCCGCGCCAGCACCTGGCCGATACGGCGCAGTTCACCCACATCGCTCACCCCCATGCCCAGTGCCACGCGCTTGGGCGTGCCGAACAGGTTGCCGAGCACCGGCATGGTGTAACCCGTGGGTTGGCGAAACAGCAGGGCAGGGCCTGCGCGCCGCAGCATGGCGTCGCACACCGCTGTCATGTCCAGGTGCGGAGAGACTGGCTCGTTCACCTCCATCAGTTCGCCCTGGGTTTGCAACACACCCAGGAAATCCCGAAGGTCACGGTATTTAATAGACATAATAGTTTTATTTTTCTACTTTTTATAGATTGACAAGAAATAAGCAAACCCTAAAATTCAACTTGATTGCGCACAACAGACCGCCAACATCGCGCGGCGTGCCAACAAAACGTCCCGGAAATGCCAACGGCAAGAGACAAGCCGGCAAAGATGCCAATGCATCTTAGGCGTGAGGCTCCACCTAGAGCCCGTTCCGGATCTGTGCCCAGCATTGGTGTTCAACCTGTCGTGCTTCCCAGCATGGCCTGCCACACCGATGCGATTTGACACAGGAGAGCAAGATGTCGAATGCCTCACAGGTTCAAGCCCAGCTCCCGAGCTGGCGCACCTTCGGCGCCGAAGTCCTGGAGTGGACCCATCACACGCTGATGATGGTGGGTTTTTTCGTGGTTGCCGCCGGTGCGTATCTTTATATGCACCCGCAAACCGTGCTGTCGCTGGAAAAGGGCGTCACCCAATGGGTGGTTGCTCGCAAAGCAGCAGTCGAGGAATTGCAGGCCCTGGGCCAGCAAGCCGCTGCGGCCGAGCCGGTGGTTGAAGTCGCCATGCCCGCAGGTCCGCAACTCAACCGTACGCAAATGGCCGTGGCCAACTGGTTGTCGCGCCGCTACAGCATTGCCCCGCTGGCCATGCAGGAGTTGGTGAGCAGCGCGTGGCAGGTGGGCAAGCAGGAGCAGCTCGACCCCACCCTCATTCTGGCGGTGATGGCGGTCGAATCCTCGTTCAACCCCTATGCGCAAAGCAGTGTCGGCGCCACGGGCCTGATGCAAGTCATGGCCAATGTGCACCGCGACAAGTTCGCCCCTTACGGCGGCCCGCGTGCCAGCATCGATCCTCTGGCCAATGTGCGTGTCGGCGCCTTGGTCCTGAAGGATGCGATCGTCCGCGGTGGTTCTTTGCAGGCTGGTCTGCGCATGTATGTGGGCGCCACCAGCGATGCGACCGAAGGAGGCTACGCCGCCAAGGTGATGGCCGAGCAGGCGCGTCTGGCGCAGATCGTCGCCAGCAGCAAGCCAGCCGCAAACGCAGCCGTGACGGCTGCCGCGCCCGAAGCCAAGCCCCAGGTACCAGCGCCCAAGGTCGAGCAAACAGCCCAGGCCATCGTGGCGGCCGAACCCGCCAAACGCAGCGCTTGAGGTGTTTGCAGAACCCTGGTCAGCCGGCAGCACGCGGTTGGATTGTTGGCGGTTCCGCGGGGCTGCTGCCGTCGGTTCCCGGCCTTTCCTTGGTGCAGCCGGGTAGCCAGGACCGGGCGCAGCTTGCCTGCGCTACCATTTCTCCCGTTGCGCGACTGGCGATAAGACGGCATGGCGGCACTGGCGCTGCCACGGCCTGTCGAGGTGGACGAACCATCGGGAAGCGCAGCGTATCTTGCCGTTCGCCTGGGCGCTCCCTAGCGCAAGCCAGCCCGCTCACGGGCCTACCTGCGTACTTCACAGCAGCCTGCAAGGACGTCACTCATGTTTGACCGCAACATCACCATCGCGCAAGCCGATCCTGAAGTCTGGACGGCGGTCCAGAACGAGAACCAGCGTCAGCACGAACATCTGGAACTCATCGCCTCCGAAAATTACGCCTCGCCCGCAGTCATGCAGGCGCAGGGCACGCAACTCACCAACAAATACGCCGAGGGCTATCCCGGCCGTCGCTACTACGGCGGTTGCGAATTCGTCGATGTCGCCGAGGCGCTCGCCATCGACCGCGTCAAGCAACTGTTCGGTGCCGAGGCCGCCAATGTGCAGCCGCATTGCGGCGCCTCCGCCAACGAGGCCGTGTTTCTCGCGTTCCTCAAGCCCGGCGACACGATCATGGGCATGAGCCTGGCCGAAGGCGGCCACCTCACCCACGGCATGGCGCTGAACATGAGCGGCAAGTGGTTCAAGATCGTGCCCTACGGACTCAACGCGCAGGAAGAGATTGACTACGACCGTATGGAAGCGCTGGCACACGAACACAAGCCCAAGCTCATCATCGCCGGTGCTTCTGCCTACAGCCTGCGCATCGACTTCGCCCGCTTCGCCAAGGTGGCCAAGGACGTGGGCGCCATTTTCATGGTGGACATGGCGCATTACGCCGGCCTCATCGCCGCAGGCATCTACCCCAACCCCGTACCGCATGCCGACGTCGTCACCTCCACCACGCACAAGACCTTGCGCGGGCCGCGCGGGGGCATCATCCTGATGAAGGCCGAGCATGAGAAAGCGATCAACTCGGCCATCTTCCCGGGCCTGCAGGGCGGGCCGCTGATGCATGTGATTGCGGCCAAGGCCGTGGCGTTCAAAGAGGCGCTGGCTCCCGCGTTCAAGACCTATCAGCAGCAGGTTCTCGCCAACGCGCAAGCCATGGCGCTGGCGCTGCAGCAACGTGGCCTGCGCATCGTCTCGGGCCGCACCGAAAGTCACCTGATCCTGGTGGACCTGCGCGCCAAGGGGATCACCGGCAAGGAAGCCGAGGCCTTGCTCGGCCAGGCCCACATCACGGTGAACAAGAACGCCATCCCGAACGATCCGCAAAAACCCATGATCACCTCCGGCATTCGCGTCGGCACTCCGGCCATGACCACGCGCGGGTTTGGCGAGGCGCAGGTGTTGCAGACCGCCCATCTCATTGCCGACATGCTGGACGCGCCGCAAGACGCCGCCGTGATGGCGCGGGTGCAGGCAGCGGTCAAGGCTCTGGCAGATGCCCATCCGGTGTATTCCGCCGGGGCATGAACTGAGGTCACACTGAACAAGTTCAGGCGAATACGCGACCTTGTGCAGTGTGGCCCGAGCGCGGCCAGCTCGGTGGGTTGGCTGGAGATGACGGCTGCTCGGTCATGCGGCCGCAGGGCATTCAGCCGCCGTAGCCCTGCGGGTTGCCCTGTTGCCAGCGCCAGGCGTCGGCACAGATGGCGTCCAACCCTCGCTTGGTTTTCCAACCCAGCAAACGTTCAGCGGCGGTCGGGTCGGCCCAGCATTCGGCGATGTCGCCGGGCCGTCGTGCGACGATGTCGTACGGCAGTTCGCGGCCGATACTGCGGCCGAAAGCCTGAACCATCTGCAACACCGAGTAGCCTCGGCCTGTGCCCAGGTTCACAGTGAACATGCCATCGTGCGCGAGCACATGTCGCAGTGCCGCCACATGGCCCTCGGCCAAATCCATTACATGGATGTAGTCGCGCACTCCGGTGCCGTCGACCGTCGGCCAGTCGCCGCCGAAGATCCGCAGTCGAGGCAAGCGGCCCACCGCCACTTGCGTGACATAGGGCATGAGGTTGTTGGGAATGCCGAGGGGGTCTTCGCCAATGAGCCCACTTTCATGAGCCCCCACAGGGTTGAAATAGCGCAGCCGAGCGATGCGCCACTGCGGCTCGGCGCGATGCAGATCGCCCAGAATCTCCTCGATCATCAGCTTGCTGCGCCCGTAGGCATTGGTCGCGCTGAGTGGAAAGTCTTCACGGATGGGCACCGAGGCCGGGTCCCCGTACACCGTCGCGGAAGACGAGAAGATGATGGTCCTCAGCTCCGTGCGTTGCATGGCCTGCAGCAACGCGACCGTCCCGCCCACGTTGTTGTCGTAGTAGCTCAGCGGCTTGTCCACCGATTCGCCTACCGCCTTCAGCCCGGCGAAATGGATGACAGCCTGAACGTCATGCGCGTTGAAAGCGCTGTCCAACGCCGAGGCATCACGGATATCAGCCTGGATGAAGTCAGGCCTGACCCCGGTGATGCGTTCCACCCTGGCCAGGGATTCCGCGCTGCTGTTGCACAGGTTGTCATAGACCAGAGGCTTGTAGCCAGCTTTGATCAGCGCGACGCATGTGTGCGAGCCGATGTAGCCGGCGCCGCCGGTGACGAGGATGGTTGCAGACATGGACAAGCCTTTCAAAGTGCTGAATGCCATGAACTGTAAGTCAACAAAACCAACGCCCACGAAACAAAAGGCCGCATGATGTTGATTGCTCAAGCGCACGCGGCCTTTACCGGCAAAAATATGGTGGGGGCACAGGGACTCGAACCCAGGACCTACTGATTAAGAGTCAGCTGCTCTACCAACTGAGCTATACCCCCGAAAACCAAACAGCATAGCGTATTTCGCCTCGTCTTTTGCCAGATCATCCTGACAAAAGACGAGGCCCTAGCCATGGCTGATCATGTGCTGTTGACAATGGTGGTTGAAAAACAGGGGGTCGGCTATTCTGGACACTCGTTGGTCAACTTGAGGAGGACTGGAAAATGGGTCTATTCGACGATGCGCTGTCTGCTCTGACTGGTGGCTCTGGAACCAGCCCGAACTCCATCTTGAGTGCTGCGATGAGCCTGATTCAGAACCAGCCTGGGGGCTTGGCTGGGCTGGCCGAGAAATTCCAGAGCGGCGGGCTGGGTGATGTTGTGCAGTCGTGGATTGGCACTGGCCAGAACCAGCCTGTCTCCGCTGATCAGATCCAGCAAGTTCTGGGGAGCGATGCGGTCAAGCAACTTGCCGCCAAGGCCGGTATCGATCCAGCACAGGCCGCTTCGGGCCTATCGGAAGTGCTGCCGCAGTTGGTGGACAAACTCACGCCAAGCGGCCAAATTCCAGAGGGCGATTTGTTGTCGCAGGGTCTTGGCATGCTCAAGGGCAAGCTGTTCGGCTGAGGTTTCGTGCCGCTGTTCCTGGAGTCCCGGCGAAAGCAGAAGCCCGTGGATGCAGACCATGCAGCCACGGGCCGAGGCTACTGAGGCGGTGTCAAAGCCGCCGCGCCGCTGGCCGGGTTCATGCCCTTGCCGCTGGCGCAGTTGGACGCCGCCGCAATCGAGGCATGGGCCGCCCGTGAAGGCCAGACGCGCCCCACATCGGCACGGCTGGCATGGCGACTGCTGCGCGCCTTCCTGACGTGGTGCGCAGAGCATCCGCAATATGCAGACATCGTGCAGACGCCGAACCCGGCCAAGACGCGCCGCACCCGCGAAGCCCTGGGCAAGCCCGGCACGAAATCGGACGTGCTGACGCGGGAACAATTGCCCGCCTGGTTCGCCCATGTGCGCCAGATTCAAAACCCGGCCATCGCCGCCGCGCTGCAAATCATGCTGTTGACAGGTGCCCGCCCTGGTGAGGTGCTATCCCTGCGCTGGGAGGACATGAACACGCAATGGAAAAGCATCACGATTCGGGACAAGGTGGAAGGCGAGCGCATGATTCCACTGACGCCCTATGTGGCGCACCTGCTGGCCTGCCTGCCGCGCCGCAATGCCTGGGTGTTTTCCAGCGCCACCAGTGCCAGCGGGCAACTATCGAGGCCGCAAGCGCCGCATACCAACGCCTGCAAAGCCGCTGGGCTGGACGATTTGACGCTGCACGGCCTGCGCCGCAGTTTCTCCACGCTCACGGAATGGCTGGAGATTCCCGCCGGGCCGGTGGCGCAAATCATGGGCCACAAACCCAGCGCCACGGCAGAGCGGCATTACAAGGTGCGCCCACTCGACTTGCTGCGGGTTCACCATGAGCGCATCGAGGCGTGGATGCTGGAGCAGGCCGGTATCGCGTTTGCCGCCGCGCAAGCCCTGCCGACGCTGCGCCGGGTGCAGTGAATCAGTAGCCTTTGCGCTACAATCTGCCCATGTTTGAAGTGCAAAGCTACCTGACAGACGAAGGGCAATGCCCCGTGCAAGACTGGCTGGCCGCCCTGCCCGACAGACAAGCCCGCGCCCGCATTGCAACCCGGTTGATGCGCCTGGAAGCTGCCAATCCGGGAGACTGCAAAGCCTTATCGGGTGGACTGTTGGAATTGCGCATTGACTGGGGGCCGGGATACCGGGTGTATTACACCCACGCCGGTGCCCGCCTGGTGCTGCTGCTGGCTGGTGGTGACAAGCGCACCCAGCAAGCCGACATAGCAACCGCCCGGCGCCATTGGACAGACTGGCAACAAAGGAACGCACCATGAACGCATCACGCCCCCTGAATCAAACCATCGTCGAGCTCCTGCGGCAGGATGAAGGCTTTGCCGAGGAGCTGCTGAATGCAGCCATCGACGAAGCCGACGAACCCGGAGGCCGCGAAGCACTGCTAGCCGCCCTGCGCAGCATTGCCGAAGCCAAGGGCATGCGCGCCATTGCCGAGGAAACCGGGCTTTCGCGTGAAACGCTCTATCGCACGCTTTCGCCGCGTGGCAATCCCACATTGCGCACGCTCATGGCCGTGACGCATGCAGCCGGTTTGCGCCTGCGGGTGGAAAAGGCGCACGCATGAAACGCAAGCTGTTTGCTGAGATTGCCGAGGGCATGCAAGCCCTTGCCGAAGCCCGCTCGGGCAAAACCCCGCACAACCCAGCGCACCCCGGCGAGGTGCTACGCGAATGGCTGCCTGAAGGCATGACGGTAACGCAGGCCGCCACAGAGCTGCACATTGCCCGCGTGACGCTTTCCAAGGTGCTGAACGGGCAAGCTGGCATTTCCGCCGTCATGGCGCGACGCCTTGCCGCATGGCTGGGCACTTCGCCCGAATCATGGATGGGTATGCAAACCACCTGGGACTAGTGGCAAGCCCGCAAGGTGCGCCTACCGAACATCAAGCCCATGCAGCGCGCCGCGTAACCGTTTCGCGCCAGGATAGGCCGAGGGTAGCTCCCAAAGCCGA
>DAIAZB010000322.1 GCA_027443745.1 Thiomonas sp.
CCGAGTGGCGCGCGCATATCGGCAAAATTCCCGTGACCGTGGCTTGAGCATGCCACAGCCTGCGCCTGGCGCAGTTGGGCACTGCCCCCTTTGTGGCGAACCCAACCGTTGCGCCCTGGCAGCCGGCGGCGGTGTCGATGCACCCTGCTGGTGCCGAAGCGGCCGTATCCCCGCTGCGACATTCGCCAGCATTCCCCTCGCGCTGCGTGGCAAAACCTGCCTCTGCCCGGGTTGTTCCGAGATCGAACCCGCACCCGCCGACGACGACACAACGCCTTGCATCGGCGTGTTCGACTCCGGCGTGGGCGGCCTCACAGTACTCGCCGCATTGCGGCGCCAATTGCCCCAGGCACGCTTCATCTACGCGGCCGACTCCGCCTTCGCCCCCTACGGCGAGCGCGACGCCGCCTACGTGCTGGCCCGCAGCCAACATCTCACCCGATTTTTGCTGCGCAAGGGCGCACGCATCGTGGTCGTTGCCTGCAACACGGCCACCGCCCTGGCCATCGCCAACTTGCGCCAGCAGTGGTCGCACATCCCTTTCATCGGCATCGAACCCGCCATCAAACCGGCCCTGGCGCACGGCGCTCCAGCCCAGGCGCGCACCGCGCAAGACGGGGGTGCGGACAACGCGATGCATGTCAGCCACTCGCTGGCACCCATCGGCGTACTCGCCACGCCCGGCACCCTGGCCAGCGCCAAATTTCAGGCTTTGCTGCAATCCCTCGGCGGCCGAGACCGACTGGTACTGCAACCCTGCCCCGGCCTTGCCGAAGCCATTGAAACCCTCGGCCCGCAAGCTCGTGAAACCCTGCAACTCCTGACGCAGTTTTGCGCGCCGCTGCGCTCGGCGCAGTGCAAGGTCGTGGTGCTGGGTTGCACCCATTACCCCTTGGTGGCAACTGCCCTGCGCGCGGCGCTTGGGCCCGGCGGCTCAAGCGCCCTGCTGCTCGATCCGGCCGATGCCGTGGCTACGCAAACCCGCCGCGTGCTCGCGGGCATGGACAAAACCGCCCAGCTCCAGCGCAGGCATGTGCCGCCGCGAGACGGCGATGCAGCGCCCGAACCCATTCCGACACAGGCTACTGACTGTGGCGTCGAGCTGACGGCCTACACCAATGGCGATCCTGCGCAGCTGCTGGGCATTGCCGCCGCGTGCGGCCTGGCCGATCTGGCAGTGCGCACCTTGGCCTAAGTCCGCCTCAGCGCCGATTGCGCCGCAACCGAACCGGCTGGGGTTGGAACTGCCCCCGGAACCCGGAAGCTGGACGAACTTCCAGGACATGCCTGCAGCGCGCGGCAACACCGATCCCAGACGCTCGCCGACAAAGTGCACGCCGCCGCGCGAAGAGCAGCAGACATCCCCATCATGCGCCAGCGACCGCTTGTAGGATGACGACAGCAGCGCCTCGCCCATCGACGCCGACCGCGTTCACAGCAGAACACTCCGGGGATCGATGTGGAGGCACTCACCAAGTTTGAATTGAATGCATTCATTCCAACAGTCACGCATGACTCATTTGAAACTCGCCACCTGGAACGTGAACTCGCTGTCCTTGCGCCTGCAGCAGGTGCTGGAGTAGCTGCAGGCGAATCGCCCTGACGTGCTGGTGCTGCAGGAAACCAAGCTGACCGATGCCAAGTTTCCGCATGCCGAATTGTTGGCCGCCGGCTGGCGGACACAGTGCTTCGGCCAGCCCACCTACAACGGCGTTGCGCTGTTGTCGCTCGAAGTCGCGTCGGACATGGTGCGCAATATTCCCGGCCTGGACGATGCCCAGGCGCGGGTGATCGCCGGTACGGTGGCTGGTGTACGCGTGGTCGGCGCCTACTTCCCCAACGGCCAGGAACCCGGCAGCGAGAAATTCGCTTACAAGATGGCGTGGCTTCAGGCGCTGCAAGACTGGCTGCGCGCAGAACTGCTGCGCCATCCGCAACTGGTGCTGATGGGCGACTACAACATCGCTCCTGACGACCGCGATGTGCACGACCCCGAGGCCTGGCGCGGCAAGATTCACTGCACCGACGCGGAGCGCGCGCACTTTCGCGCCCTGCTGGGCCTGGGTCT
>DAIAZB010000323.1 GCA_027443745.1 Thiomonas sp.
CCGCCGATTTCCCAGCCGTTGAGCACCATGTCGTAGGCCTTGGCGATGCAGCGGCCCGGGTCGGTGGCGAGGTAGTCGACATGTTCGTCCTTCGGCGCGGTGAACGGGTGATGGCAGGCCACGAAGCGCTGTTCGTCATCATCGAACTCGAACATCGGGAATTCCACCACCCACAACGGTTTCCAGGCGTCTTCGAACAGGCCGTGGGCACGGGCCCATTCGCCATGGCCGATTTTCAGGCGCAGTGCGCCGATGGCGGCGTTGGTGACCTTGGCGCGGTCGGCGCCGAAGAACAGGATGTCGCCGTTGCACGCGCCGCTGCGCTGCAGGATGGCGGCGATGGCAGCGTCGTGCAGGTTTTTGACGATGGGCGACTGCAAGCCGTCGCGGCCCTTGGCCACGTCGTTGACCTTGATCCACGCCAGGCCCCTGGCGCCGTAGATCTTGACGAATTCGGTGTAGGCGTCGATCTCGCTGCGGCTGATGTCGCCGCCACCCGGCACGCGCAGCGCCACGACGCGGCCGTCCGGCAATTCGGCAGCACCGGAAAACACCTTGAAGTCCACATCCTTCATCACATCGGTGAGTTCGGTGAACTCCAGCCTCACCCGCAGGTCGGGCTTGTCGGAGCCGAAGCGGGCCATGCCTTCGGCATAGGCCATGACCGGGAAGGGATCGGCCAGTTGCACGCCCAGCGCTTCCTTGAACACGGCCCGGATCATGGCCTCGAACAGGGGGCGGATTTCGTCTTCGCCGAGGAAGGAGGTTTCGCAGTCGATCTGGGTGAACTCGGGCTGGCGGTCGGCGCGCAGATCTTCGTCGCGAAAGCATTTGGTGATCTGGTAGTAGCGGTCGAAACCGGCCACCATGAGCATCTGCTTGAACAACTGCGGCGACTGCGGCAGGGCGAAAAACTGGCCGGCGTTGACGCGGCTGGGCACGAGGTAGTCGCGCGCGCCCTCGGGCGTGCTCTTGGTCAGCATGGGGGTTTCGATGTCGATGAAACCCTGCGCGTCCAGGTACTGGCGCACCGCCATGCCGACGCGGTAGCGCAGTTGGAGGTTGTGCTGCATCTGGGGCCGGCGCAGGTCGAGCACGCGGTGCGTCAGGCGCGTGGTTTCCGAGAGGTTGTCGTCGTCGAGTTGGAAGGGCAGCGCGGCCGATGCATTCAGCACCTGCAACGCGTGGCACAGCACCTCCACCTTGCCCGAAGCCAGGTTGGCGTTCTCGGTGCCGGCCGGGCGGCTGCGCACCAAACCCTGCACCTGCACGCAGAACTCGTTGCGAAGGGTTTCGGCGGTGGCGAACATGGCGGCGCGGTCGGGGTCGCACACCACCTGCACCAGGCCCTCGCGGTCGCGCAGGTCGATGAAGATGACGCCGCCGTGGTCACGCCGACGCTGCACCCAGCCGCACAGGCTGATGCTTTGTCCGAGCAGGGATTCAGTGACGGCGCCGAGGGTGTGGCTGCGAAGGCTCATGGTGCGATGGGGATCAGGAAAAAAGGAAGTCGAAGAAGGCCGGGGCAAACGAGACGACCCGTCCCGGGCCCGGCAGACCGGCTCAATGCCCGTTGGTCGACTGCGGCGCAGTGAGGGGCAGTGGGTGGGTTTCCGGGTGCGCTGCGGCGTGCGCTTGGGGCGCCACCACGCCCATGGAAATGACATACTTGAGCGCTTCGTCCACACTCATCGCCAACTCCATCACTTCGGCGCGCGGCACCATCAGGAAAAAACCCGAGGTGGGGTTGGGCGTGGTGGGTACATAAACGCTGATGTGCTCACCGGGCAAGTGCTCGGCCACCTCGCCGGCGGGCGTTCCGGTGACGAAGGCAATGGTCCAGGAACCGGCGCGAGGATACTGCACCATCACCGCCTGGCGGAAAGCCTGGCCGCTGCTGGAGAACAGGGTATCCGACACCTGCTTGACGCTGCTGTAGATGCTCTTGACGATGGGGATGCGCGCCAGCAATCCATCCCAGCGCGCCAGCCACCATTGGCCGACGATATTGGCCACCAGCACGCCGGTGAGCAGGATGGCCGCCAGCACCAGCAGCACGCCCAGGCCGGGAATGTGCATCAAGCGGTCGAGCGCCGGCGCCAAGCCTGGGGCCACCGCGCTCAGGGCGCCGACCATGGCGCGGAAAATGCCGTCGAACACCGACAGCAATTGCCACAGTACCCAGATGGTGATGGTGAGCGGCAGCCACACCAGCAGTCCGGCCATGAAGAAGTTTTTCAGACGCATGAGCGAATCCCGTTTGTTTCTGAGCGCCCCCAGGGTCGGCTCGCCGACCTGCCCCCCGCGGAGGTCAGG
>DAIAZB010000324.1 GCA_027443745.1 Thiomonas sp.
CGGCAAGCCACTCACGGAACTGAGCCTGGCACAAATGGCGGTGCTGGCCGGCCTGCCGCAAGCGCCCTCGGCCTACAACCCGCAAAACAGCATGAAGCTGGCCGTGTGGCGCCAGCATTACGTGCTCGGGCGCATGCTGGCACTCGGCGACATCACCCGGCAACAGTACGACGACGCACTCGCCGCACCGTTGCACGTGCTCGCCGGCCAGGGCGTCCTGCATTACGACGTGGATGCCGACTACGCCGCCGAGGCGGTGCGCGAGATCATGGTGGCGCGCTTCGGTGAAGCTGCCTACACCGACGGTTACAAGGTCACCACCACATTGTTGGACGCGGACCAGACCGCCGCCAACGCCGCGGTGCGCGCCGGCCTGCTGGCCTACGACCGGCGCCAGGGCTGGCGCGGACCGGAGCGCCACATCGACCTGCCGGACGGCGAGCACGCTGCGGCCCAGGCTGCCGTGGCCGCACTGAAAAACGCGCATGACGTCGGCGGGCTCAAGGCCGCCGTGGTGTTGCGGGCCAGCCCCAAGACCGTGGTGGTGGTGCGGCGCGACGGCCAACAGGAAACCGTTACCGGCGACGGCCTCGCGTTCTGCCGCCCCGGCCTGTACGACAAGGCGCCGGCCGTCAAGCGCCTGGTGGCGGGCAGCGTGGTGCGCCTGCTCCGGCTGCCCAGGGGCGGCTGGGGCATTGCCCAGTTGCCGCTGGCGCAATCGGCCCTGGTGTCGCTGCAGCCGCAGACTGGCGCGGTGCAGGCCTGGGTGGGTGGCTTTGACTTCAACCATGAGAAATTCGACCATGTGGACCAGGCCTTCCGCCAGCCGGGCTCCAGCTTCAAACCCTTCATTTACTCCGCCGCCGTGGCCGAAGGGCTGGCGCCGTCCACCATCATCGACGACGCGCCCATCTCCATCAACCCCGGCGCCGGCCAGCCTCTGTGGCAGCCGCACAACTACGAGAACCAGTTCGCCGGACCCATGCCGGCCGCCGCCGCGCTAGCGCATTCCGACAACGTCTGCGCCGTGCGCGTGGTGCTGGCCGTGGGCGTGCCTTACGCGCGCGACCATGCTTCACAGTTCGGCCTGCCCCTCGACCAGATTCCACCCTACCCGACCATGGTGCTCGGCGCCGGCAGTTTCACGCCACTGCAGATGGCGCGCGCCTACGGGGTGTTCGCCAGCGGTGGCTATCTGGTGCAGCCCACACTCATCAGCAAGGTGGTGGACGCGCGCGGCAATGTGCTGTTCACCGCACCGAAACCAGTGCTCGGCCAGCCCGAGGCTCCACGCATCATCAGCTCCGGCAATGCCTACCTGATGACACGCATGATGCAGGACGTCATTCATTACGGCACAGGAGCCGCGGCGCAGGCGCTGGGCCGCACCGATCTGGCCGGCAAGACCGGCACCACCTCGCACTTTTTCGACGCCTGGTTCGACGGCTACAACCACAACCGCGTGACCATCACCTGGGTGGGCTACAACCAGCCGCGCAGCCTGGGTCGCGGCGAGCAGGGCGCCAGCGTGGCGCTGCCCATCTGGATGCAATACATGCGCACCGCGCTGCAGGGCGACCCCGACATCCCCTGGGCCATGCCGCCCGATGTGGTGCAGATCCCGGTCAACCCGGCCACCGGCTTCGCCTCGGTGGGCCGGTTCGCCGTGCCCAATGCCAAAGAGGCCTATTTCCTGCAGCAATACCCGCCG
>DAIAZB010000325.1 GCA_027443745.1 Thiomonas sp.
CGCCCCCAGCGGGAAAACCCGGCTCGATGCTTGCTTCCAACGCCGTATATTCTGGCCAATCGGTCAAGATTTTGGAGCCTGCCATGTCCAGCCACGTCGTGCTCTCGTCCCATCCCGGCCAGGGCAGCGCGGTGCAGCCGCCTGAAATCCATTGGGGCGCCGCCACCGCTGCTGCACGCGGTCCGGTGGTGGCCACGCTGACCGATCCGCGCCGGCGCAATGCCATCGGCACGCATGCGGGCGCCTATGCCTTGTACCGCGCGCTGGCGGTGGCTTCGGGGGCGCTCGACCGTGACCACCGCCCCGACTTCACCGACACCGCGCCGGCCGCCGTGATCGGCCCGCACCCACAGTGGGCCGAGCCCGGCAACATCGTCTCGCTCGACCCCTGGGGCCATCTGGTGCCCGAGGTGTTCGCCGCGCAGATCGCCGCCGGCCTGGACCTGCGCCCGACCATCGCCATCACCCGCGCGCACATCAACATGCCCGAGCTGAAAGACGCTATCGCCAGCGGCCGGCTCACGCCCGATGGCGCCATCCTGCAGGCCAACGGCGACGTGCGCGTGACCAAGGCCGCGATCGATCCGGTGTGGTGGCTGCCCGGCATCGCCGCGCGCTTCGGCGTGCGCGAGCCGGCGCTGCGCCGCACCCTGTTCGAGCAGACCGGCGGCATGTTCCCTGAGCTGGTGACGCGGCCCGATCTCAAGGTGTTCCTGCCGCCCATCGGCGGCATGACCCTGTACTTCTTCGGCGACGTCGCCCGGCTCGGCAAGCCCGAAACCCGCGTGGCCTGCCGCGTGCACGACGAATGCAATGGCTCCGACGTGTTCGGTTCCGACATCTGCACCTGCCGGCCCTATCTGGCGCATGGCATCGAAGTCTGCATCGAGATGGCGCAACAGGGCGGCGTCGGTCTGGTGGTCTACAACCGCAAGGAGGGCCGCGCCCTGGGTGAAGTGACCAAGTTCCTGGTCTACAACGCGCGCAAGCGCCAGGCCGGCGGCGACCGTGCCGAGACCTATTTCGAGCGCACCGAATGCGTCGCCGGCGTGCAGGACATGCGCTTCCAGGAACTCATGCCCGACGTGTTTCACTGGCTCGGCATCACCCGCATCGACCGCTGGGCGTCGATGAGCAACATGAAACATGACGCGCTGAGCCAGGCCGGCATCGAGGTCGTCGAGCAGGTGGCGATTCCCGAGAATCTGATTCCGTCCGATGCACGCGTGGAGATGGACGCGAAAAAGGCCGCCGGCTACTTCTCGCGCTACACGCCGAGCGAGGAGGAACTGGCGCTGCCGAAAGGCCGGGGGCTGGAGGAATGAACGACCGCGCCGAGGTTGTCGAATCCTCTCTCGGACGATCGCGCGTCGCACGCGCCGAAAGCCTGCTGAGCGCCGGTGCCGTGCGCGGCCATGCGGCGCAAATCATGGCCCACGCGCGGCGCGGCGAGCTGGCGCATTTCACCTGGCACCCCGAGCGCCTGGCTGCCACGGCCGACTATGTGGTCGACACCATCCGCAGCCGCCACCCGGATCTGCGCGTGCCCATGCACAGCCGCTGGCGCCACTTCGAAACCGGCGGCGTCGACCGCGTCGCAAGCCTGCTCGACCCGCTGCGCACCACGCCGCAGGAGCGTGCGCGCATCGCCATCGACCTCGTGGTCCCCAGCGTGCTGCTCGACGCCGGCGCCGGCCCGCAGTGGCGCTACGCCGACACCGGCAGCGGCCAGGCCCTGGCGCGCTCCGAAGGGCTGGGCGTGGCCAGCCTGGCGCTGTTCGCCAGCGGCCGGCTGTCGGACGACCCGGCCCAACCCCTGCGCTGCGACGCCGCCGCGCTGCGCCGCATCGACGCTGCAGCGCTGGCACGGGCCTTCCAGGTTGGCCCCGACAACCCCTTGGTGGGACTGGAAGGCCGCGCCCAACTGCTGCGCAATCTGGGCGACGCCATGCGTGCCGCGCCCGCCGTGTTCGCCGACCCCGAGCGCCCCGGAAGTCTGCGCCTGGGGTGCTTGTTCGACCATTGCCTTGCCCACGCCGCGACGCCGGACGAGCTGGGGAACCTGAGCGTGCGCGCCGACACCCTGCTGGCCACCCTGCTGCGCCTGCTCGGCCCGGTGTGGCCGGGCCGGCTGACGTTGGAGGGCGTGAACCTGGGCGACTGCTGGCATCACCCCGCCACAGACGACGGCTACATGCCCTTCCACAAACTGACGCAGTGGCTGACTTACTCGCTGGTCGAGCCGCTGCAATGGGGTGGCCTGCCGGTGCGCGAACTCGACGCCCTCACCGGCCTGCCCGAATACCGCAACGGCGGCCTGCTGCTCGACCTCGGCCTGTTGCAGCCGCGTGACGCCATGCTGGCGAGAACGCCCCTCGCCGTGGACAGCGAGCCGGTGGTGGAATGGCGCGCCCTGACGGTCGCGCTGCTCGACGACCTGGCCGCCGCCGTGCGCGCGCAACTGGGCGTGAGCGCAGCGCAATTTCCGCTGACGCAGGTGATCGAGGGCGGCGCCTGGTTCGCCGGCCGCCGCATCGCCGCCGAGCCCCGCCCGGGCGGCGCACCGCCGCTGCGCATCGTCAGCGACGGCACGGTGTTTTGACGTCCCAGGCCACGCCCGGCTCGCCCCATCACAACACAGCAGAAACGGAGAACCGCGATGAACGATCCTATGGTCCATGTCGTCAAGCACCCGCTGGTGCAGCACAAGCTGACGCTCGCGCGCAGCAAGGACACCACCACCGACAACTTCCGCCGCCTGGTGCGCGAGATCGCCGCGATGCTGGCCTACGAGGCCACGCGCGACCTGCCCACCGAGGAGGTGGAGATCGTCACCCCGGTCGCCGCCTGCCGCATGCC
>DAIAZB010000326.1 GCA_027443745.1 Thiomonas sp.
TGATGACGGGCGGCATCCTGCTGGCCGAAACCCAGGGCGACCCGCTGCTGCGGGCCTACGACACGCTCATCATCGACGAGGCCCATGAGCGCAGCCTCAACATCGACTTCCTGCTCGGCCACATCCGCAACATCCTGCCACACCGACCGGACCTGAAAGTCGTCATCACCTCGGCCACCATCGATGCCGAACGGTTTGCACGGCATTTCGAAGCCAGCCCAGGCCCGATACCGGGCCGCCCCGAGCCGGGCGAGGCCCTCTTGGAGGGCTGCGGTGCGGCGCAAAGCGGAGCGAGGGGGCCGTCCGTGCCTGCTCCGGTCATCGAAGTCTCGGGCCGGCTGTATCCGGTCGACATCCGTTGGCGCCCCTATGGTGTGGATGTCCAGGCCCGTGCTGGCGCACCCGCTGCCGCCGAACTGGCCCCCCGTGCGCAGGCGCAGCGCGAGGAGCGCGACCTGCACGCCGCCATTTGCGACGCGGTGGACGAACTCTGGCGCGAAGGCAGCGGCGACATCCTCGTGTTCCTGCCCGGCGAGCGCGAAATCCGCGACGCCACCGAAGCGCTGCGCAAGCACCATCTCGACACCGCGCGGCGCGGCGTCGACATCCTGCCGCTGTACGCGCGCCTGTCGCAGGCCGAGCAGGACCGCGTATTCCAAAGCGGTGGCGCACGGCGCGTGGTGCTGGCGACGAACGTGGCGGAAACCTCGCTCACGGTTCCCGGCATCCGCTATGTGATCGATGCCGGCAACGCGCGGGTGAAGCGCTACAGCTACCGGCAGAAGGTCGAGCAGTTACAGGTCGAGCCGGTCAGCCAGGCGGCGGCCAACCAGCGCGCGGGGCGCTGTGGCCGCATGGCCAACGGCATCTGCATCCGGCTGTATGACGAGGCCGATTTCAATGCCCGCCCACGTTTCACCGACCCCGAAATCCTGCGCTCCTCGCTGGCTGCGGTGATTCTGCGCATGCAGGCGCTGGGGCTGGAGGGGGTCGAGCAGTTTCCCTTCATCGACCCGCCACCACGCAAAGCCATTGCCGACGGCTACCAGTTGCTCGTCGAACTGGGTGCGGTGGATGCGCAAAACCAGCTCACCGAGGTGGGCCGCGAGCTTGCCCGCTTGCCGCTGGACCCGCGCCTGGGCCGCATGGTTCTGGAAGCGCGCCGGCTTGGCGCCTTGCAAGAAGTTCTGATCATCGCCGCCGCCCTCGCCGTGCAAGACCCGCGCGAGCGCCCAGCCGACAAACAGGAAGCAGCCGACACCGCGCACCGCCGCTTCGTCGAGGGAACGTCTGAACTGGCGGGCTGGCTGAAGCTTTGGGCGCATTACCACGCGCTGGTGGCGCATAAAAAATCCAACCGCAAGCTGCACGATCAGTTGCGCGCCGAGTTCCTCTCACCCATGCGCATGCGCGAGTGGCACGACATCCACAGCCAGTTGCTCACCGTGGCGGCGGAGCAGGGGTGGCGGGTCGATCCAAGTCAAGCGCCGGGTCGCCAGTCGCCAGAGTCGACTGGCCTTCGTGCCGTCCAAGCCCGCGCAGGCGGGCTTGGAGCCGCGGCGCTCAGCCCCAAGTCTGACTTGCCCCCTCGGGGGGCGGGAGCCGCGAGGGGCGACCTCGGAGCGGTTCCAGCTCTTGCGGCCAGTGATGAAAACATCCACCTCAGCCTG
>DAIAZB010000327.1 GCA_027443745.1 Thiomonas sp.
AGAGACTATGGCGACGAACGGGCTGCTTTCCCGATTGCAAAGGCGGTTGTGGCTCGCCGCGAACGGGGTGAACCCGTCACCCGTACCGCCGAGCTTGCCGGCCTCGTGGCGCAAGCGGTGCGCAGTCGCGAACCGGGGCAAGATCCGGCCACGCGCACCTTTCAAGCTCTTCGGATTCACGTCAATGCCGAGCTTGCCGAACTCGAAGCGGCACTCGCGCAGGTGATGGCCAGGCTGGCTGATGGAGGGCGACTCGTGGTCATCAGCTTTCACTCCCTCGAAGACCGCATCGTGAAGCAGTTCATGGCGCGGCAGTCGCGTGCGCCCGAGCAGACGCGCGAGCAATTGCGCCTACCAGTGGCGCCGGTGACATTCCATCCGGGCCTGAAGCTGTTGACCAAGCAACGCCCTGGTGCGGCCGAAGTCAAGGCCAACCCGCGCTCGCGCTCTGCCATGCTGCGCGCCGCCGAGCGCCTGCCGAGGCTGGCGGCCACGGCTGGGGCGCCGGAGGTGGGCGCATGACGCGGCTGAACCTGTTGCTGTTGCTCATCGCCATGGCCAGCGCCATGCTCGTGGTGCGGGCGCAGTACGAGGCGCGTCGCACCTTTGCCGCGCTCGACGCGGCGCAGCAGCGGGCCATGCAATTGCAGCTTGACCACGACCGCTTGCAGGTGGAGGTGCGCGCGCTCTCCGTGCCCGGGCGCATCGAGGAGCTGGCGCGCCATGCGCTGGGACTCGTGCCGGTGACGCCTGCCCGGACCGACTACATCAGCGCCGCTCGCCTGCCCAGCCTGCCGGCATCCATTCCCACGCGATGAAGCTCATGGGGAAACGCCAAACCATTCCAGGCTTTCGCCCACCTCCCGGAGGGCGGCGGCTGCAGAGCGGCGTCCTCGGTGCGCTGAGCTCGCGCGCCCTCGGCGCGGCGCCGCGCCAGGCGCACAGCAGTCCGCTGCTGCGCCTGCGCCTGGCACCCGGGCGTGCCTGGCTGGTCAAGGGTTTGCTGTATCTCGCCTTCGCCGCGCTCATCGGCCGCGCCTTGTGGGTGCAGGTCATCACCACCAACTTCTACCAGCAGCAGGGCGATCTGCGCTTCATCCGCACCATCGAGCTGCCCGCCATGCGCGGGCGCATTCTCGATCGCCACGGCAATATCCTGGCCTCCAGCATTCCGGTCAAGACCATTTGGGCCGACCCCGAAACGCTGGAGGCCGATCCCGGCAAGGTGAGAGAACTCGCGCAGTTGCTCAAGCTCAACACGGCCGAGCTGCAGCGGCGTCTGAGTCTGGACAAGCAATTCGTGTATGTGAAGCGCCAGGTCGACGTCGACACCGCGCGCCGAGTGCAGGCACTGGGTATCAAGGGGATTTATTTCTCCCCGAGTTACAAACGCTACTACCCCGAAGGTTCGGCAGCAGCGCAATTGGTGGGTTTCACCGACCTGGAGAACCAGGGCCAGGCGGGGGGCGAACTCACCTTCCAGAAAGACCTGGCGGGCCATTCGGGGACGCGCAAGGTCATGCGCGACCGTCTCGGCAATGTGATCGAGGATGTCGGCGGCGGCGTGCCGCCGGTGAACGGCGACGACGTGCAACTGTCGATCGACAGCAAGATCCAATACCTCACCTACCAGGCCTTGAAAGATGCGGTGACCAGCAACAAGGCCAAGAACGGCAGTGCCGTGGTGCTCGACGCGACCAACGGGCAGGTGCTGGCGATGGCCAACTATCCGAGTTTCGATCCCAACCATCGCAGCAGCATGACCCAGTCGGACATGCGCAACTACGCGCTGACCGACACCTTCGAGCCCGGCTCGGTGATGAAGCCCATCACCATCGCCGCCGCGCTGCAGGCGGGTGTGGTGACGCCGCAGACCGAGTTCCACACGGCGCCCGGTTGCCTCAACGTCTACGGCAACAACATCTGCGACGACTCGAACAACGGCACCATCGCGCTGCCCCAGGTCATCCAGTATTCCAGCAACGTCGCGACCAGCAAGATTGTCATGCGCATGAATCCGCGCATCCAGTGGGACATGTACACCGCCGTCGGCCTCGGCCAGCGCCCGCAGGTGCCGTTCCCGGGTGCGGCCAGCGGCCTGGTGCGGCCGTGGGAGAAATGGCGCCCGATCGACGCTGTGACCCAGGGCTTCGGCTACGGCATCTCCGTGTCCACTTTCCAACTGGCGCATGCCTACCTGGTGTTCGCCAACCATGGCCGCATCATTCCGGCAACCCTGCTCAGGAGCTCTGCCCCGCCGCAAGGCGTGCAGGTGGTGTCGCCGCTGGTGGCGCGTGAAATGCGCAGCATGCTGGCCTTGGTCACGCAGCAAGGCGGCACCGCACCCGGCGCCGCCGTGCCGGGTTACACCACCGGCGGCAAGACCGGCACGGCCTGGATCTGGAAGGGCAAGGGCTACGACAAGCACCTGTTCCGCGCCCAGTTCGTCGGCATGGCGCCCATCGGCCATCCACGCGTCGTCATGGCCATCTCGGTCGACCAGCCCAGCGGCGGCAAGCATTTCGGCGGCGACGTTTCGGCCCCGGTGTTCGCCAGCGTGGTGCCGCAGGCACTGCGCATCCTCGGCGTGCCGCCGGACCTTCCGGTCAAGCCCGATGTGGCCCCGGCGATCACCGCCACCGCCAGCCCCAACGCCGCCGCCCCGCTCTCCAAGCCGGCAAATCCGCTCCACAAGGAGGGTGCATGAGCACGGCACCCAGCTCCGTCGGTGCCGTGCTGCATGCCGTGCGTGCCGCCGCCGTTCCGGCCGGGGCAGCCTGGACTTGCGACTCGCGCCAGGTGCAAGCCGGCGATGTGTTCATCGCCTGGCCCGGCACTGTCAGCGATGGTCGGCGCCACCTGTCCGAGGCCTTTGCCCGCGGCGCCGTGGCCGCCCTGGTGGAGGACGACGGTGCCGATGCCTTCGATCTGCCGTCCGTCACGCTGCGCGTGCGCGGCCTGAAAGCACTCGCCGGCGAACTCGCCGCCGCCTGGTACGGCCAGCCCTCGCGCCACATGACCGTGCTGGCCATCACCGGCACCAATGGCAAGACCTCCTGCGCCCTCTGGGCGGCGCAGGCGCTGGCCGCCGCCGGCAAGCCTTGCGGCGTGGTCGGCACTCTCGGCGTGGGTCTGCCCGGCGCACTGCAAGCCACCGGCATGACCACGCCCGATCCGGTGCGCCTGCAGCACGAACTGGCGGCGATGCGGGCGCGGGGGGTGCGCCATGTGGCGCTCGAAGCCTCCTCCATCGGTCTCGAGGAAGGACGCCTGGCGGGCCTGCAGATTCACGCCGCCGGCTTCACCAATCTGACGCAGGACCATCTCGACTACCACGGCGACATGGCCGCCTACGCCAGCGCCAAGCGGCGCCTGTTCGACGCCCAGGGGCTGCAGGCCGCGGTGCTGAACATCGACGACCCCATGGGCGCAATCCTGGCGCAACACACGGCGCAGCGTGGTGTGCGCATCATCACCACCGCGCTGGACCGGCCTGCCGACTGGGGTGCCGAGCTTGCCGACATGCCCACGGGCATGGCCGTCGGGTTGCGCCATGCCGCGCAGCGGGCACAGCTTGCGCTGCCGCTGGTGGGGCGCTTCAACGCCGCCAATGTGCTGGTCGTGTGCGGTCTGCTGCAAAGCTGCGGCCTGGACTTCGAGGCCATCGTGCAGGCGCTGGGCGCCATCGTTGCGCCACCCGGGCGCATGCAGCTGATGGGCGGGCGTGACGCGCCACTGGTGGTGGTGGATTACGCCCACACCCCCGACGCCATCGCCCAGGCGCTGCAGGCCCTGCGCCCGGCGGCGCAGGCGCGTGGCGGCAAGCTGTGGTGTCTGCTGGGGGCTGGTGGCGACCGCGACCGCAGCAAGCGCGCGCCCATGGCCGCTGCTGCCGAAGGCTTGGCCGACCGTGTCGTGCTGACCAGCGACAACCCGCGCAGTGAGGCGCCGCAAGCCATCCTCGACGACTTGCTGCAAGGTTTGGTCGCACCGGTGCAGGGCCTGGTCGTGGCCGACCGCGCCCAGGCCATCGCCGAAACCGTGGCCCATGCCGCTGCGGCGGATGTCGTCCTGCTGGCCGGCAAGGGGCATGAGACGACGCAGGAACAAGACGGGCGCAGGGTGCCGTTCGCGGATGGCTTCCATGCCCGCCTTGCCCTGGCACAGCGTGGCGGCGGGCTGTTCGCCCTGCGCGAGTTGCAGGCCTGGGTCGGCGGCCGATTGCATGGCGATGGTTCCATCCCCATCTCCCGCGTCTGCACCGACACTCGCAGCTTGCGCTGCGGTGACATGTTCGTGGCCCTGCGCGGCGAACGCTTCGACGCCCATGACTTCCTGTCCCAGGCGGCAGCCGCCGGCGCTGTCGCCGTGCTGGCTGAACGCGGCGTAGCGCCCATCGGTCTGTCCGGCGTCGAGGTGGCCGACAGCCTGCAGGCGCTGGGTCTGCTCGCACGCGCCTGGCGCCGTCAGCAAGGCGCCATGGCGCTCGCCGCCGTCACCGGCAGCAACGGCAAGACCACGGTGACGCAAATGATCGCGGCCATCCTCGCCGCCTGGCTGGGCGAGGGCGGGAGCCTGGCGACACAAGGCAATTTCAACAACGAGGTCGGCCTGCCCCTCACCCTGTTGCGCCTGCAGCCGCAACACCTGGCCGGTGTGGTCGAACTCGGCATGAACCATCCGGGCGAAGTGGCGCGGCTGGCGGCCATCGCCGAGCCCACCGTCGCGCTGGTCAACAACGCGCAGCGCGAGCACCAGGAATTCATGCACACGGTGGAAGCCGTGGCCCGCGAGAACGGCAGCGTGCTGGCCGCGCTGGCGCCCAGCGGTGTCGCCGTCTACCCTGCTACCGACAGCTACGCGCCGCTCTGGCAGTCGCTGGCCGCCGGGCGCCGCCTCATGCGCTTCGCGCTGCACGCCAAGACCGAGGCACCGCCCGCGGCAGAGGTCAGCGGCTGGGCCGAGATGGCGGATCCGTCGGACCAGCAGGCCGCAGCGAACGCGGAGCCGGGCATGCGCCTGCACCTGCGCTCACCAGCCGGCGAGGCCCGCCTGCGGATGCAGGTGATGGGCGCGCACAACGCGCACAACGCCCTGGCTGCGGCGGCCGTGGCATTGGCTTGTGGCGCGCCGCTTGACGCGGTGGCCACCGGGCTGGAGGCGTTCCGCCCGGTAGCGGGGCGCATGCAGCGCAGCCGGCTCGAACTGCCCGGTGGACAGATCATCACGCTGATCGACGACAGCTACAACGCCAACCCGGATTCGGTGCGCGCCGCGATCGACGCCCTCGCCGCACAGCCCGGGCGCCGCCTGCTGGTGCTGGGCGATATGGGCGAAGTCGGCACGCAGGGCACGGCGTTTCACATCGAAGCCGGCAGCCATGCCGCCGCATGCCGCATTGACGCCGTCTGGGCCGTGGGCGATCTCGCACGTCATGTGGCCGATGCCGCTGGGCAGGGTGGTGTGGCGGTGCGTCACGCGGCGCATGCCGAAACCCTTGCGGTCGATGTCGCCGCGCTGCATGGTTTCGATGCGGTGCTGGTCAAGGGCTCGCGCTTCATGCGCATGGAGCGGGTGGTGCGCGCGCTGCAGGCCTTGGGCACGCGGCCGCCTGGCGCCGGCCCGAAGGAGGCCAAGCATGCTGCATAGCCTGGCCATGTGGTTGATGGGCGTTTCGCCGGAGCTGCGGTTTTTCCGGGTGTTCAACTACATCACCTTCCGCGCGGTGATGAGCACCCTCACGGCGCTGTTCATCGGCCTGGCCGCCGGTCCTGCGGTGATCCGCAAGCTCACTGCGATGAAGGTGGGCCAGGCGGTGCGGCAGGACGGGCCGCAGACCCATCTGATCAAAACCGGCACCCCCACCATGGGCGGGGTGCTCATTCTCATTGCCATCACCGCGTCCACGCTGCTGTGGATGGATTTGTCCAACCGCTTCGTCTGGCTCGTGCTCCTGGTCACGCTGGGTTTCGGTGCCATCGGCTGGGCGGACGATTACCGCAAGGTGGTCTACCGCGACCCCAACGGCATGCGCTCGCGCGACAAGTATTTCTGGCAATCGCTGATCGGCTTGCTGGCGGCGTTCTACCTGGCGTTCGCGGTGTCGGGCAGGGGCAATGCCCAGGTGCTGCACTTGTTCGTCGAATGGCTCAAGAGCGGGCTGACCATGCCGCTGCCGCCTGCTGCCGACCTCATCGTGCCCTTTTTCAAATCGGTGAGCTATCCGCTGGGCATGGTGGGCTTCATCTTGCTGACCTATTTCGTCATCGTCGGCTCCAGCAACGCGGTGAATCTCACCGACGGTGCCGACGGTCTGGCCATCATGCCCACGGTCATGGTGGGCGGGGCGCTGGGGGTGTTCGCCTACGTCACGGGCAACGCGGTGTTCTCCAAATACCTGCTGTTTCCCTACATCCCGGGAACGGGCGAGTTGCTCATTTTCATCGGCGC
>DAIAZB010000328.1 GCA_027443745.1 Thiomonas sp.
GCTGGCGATGCCCTCGGCCTTCAGCAGCAGGCGCAGCGCCTCGCGCACCTCGGCCTGGTCGTCGGCGACCAGCACCGGCAGTGCACGCGCGGCGGACTTGGCGGATTCCTCCATGGGCGCAGTCTAGTTGCCTCAGTCTTCACTCAGCGCCGCCACCGGCGGTGTGCGCGCCGCGCGCAGGGCAGGCACGAGGCAGGCCAGCAAGCCAGCGCCGAGCAGCAGCGCCAACGCCAGCGCAGCGACCGCCGCCGCGGCCTGTGCGTCGACATGGGCCACCGTGCTGGTCAGCAGGTGCCGCACGGTCCGGGTTGCGGCCCAGCCCAACGCCAGGCCGAGCCCGACGCCGATGACGACCAGGCGCATCCCCTGTCGCAGCACATGCAAGATCAACCGTGTGGGGTCGGCGCCCAGCGCCCCGCGCACGCCCCATTCGCGGCGCCGCGCCTGCGTGGCCACGCTGACCACGGCGTACAGCCCCAGGCTGGCCAGCAGCAGCGCAACCACGGCCAGTGCGCCCATGATCTCGGCGATCACGCGGATGGGTGCAAAGAAGTTGCGTACACGCTCGCTCAGGGGTCGCGCATGCTGCACAGCCAACTGCGGCGCCACGGCCTGCACGGCTTGGCGCATGGCAGCGGCATAAGTTATCGGCGATCCGGATACCGCCGCCTCGAAATGCAGCCGGCTGATCAGCGATAGCAGCAGCTTGGGGGGCACCTGCGCCATTGGCACGTACAGTGTCGGCAGGGTCGGATAGGCGAGGCCAAAGGTCTTGATGTCGCCGAGCACGCCAACCACGGTGACGGACTCATCCGGCAGGCCGTAGCCGCGCAGGTCCAAGGTGACCTGTTGCCCCAGCGGGTCGCCGTGCAGGTGCGCGTGCACAAAGGCTTCATTGACCAGCGCCACCGGCGCGCTGCCCATGTGGTCGGTGTCATCGAACACACGCCCTCGCTGCAACGCGACGCCGAGGGCCTGCAGGACATCACCGGCAACGAATTGATAGCCAACTTCAACTGGCTTCGGGTTGTCGCTGCGCAGGCGGATTTCGGTAAACGAGCCGATTGGCGAGGTGTTGAGCACGCCCACCTGCTGCACACCAGGGATGGCACGCATGCGCGCAATTACCTGCCAGGCCAGCGTGTTCAGGGCTTGCGCATCGGGGTATAGCGACGCCGGCGGCGTGATCGTGGTGCTGATCACGTGGTCCGCATCGATGCCCAGTCTGGCCTGTGCCAGCACTTGCTGGCTGCGCGCGAACAGCAGCGCCACCATCAGCAGCGTCATGCCCAGCGCCGCCTGCAACACCACCAGCACGCGGCTGAGTCGGCTGGCGCCCACCGTCTGCCCACTGCGCCCGCCGCCGACCAATTCGCGCACGGCCTGGCTGCTGCGCGCGCGCCACAACGCCAACAGGCTGGCGGCCAGCATCACCAGCAATCCGGCGGCCGCGCCCAGCATGAACACCCTTGGCGTCAGTTGCACACCCGGCACGAAGGCGAACCACTGCGGCCGCATCAGCTCGGCATTGGCCCAAATCAGAGCCAGGTGCGCGATGCCCAGCGCCATCGCCACCCCAAGCACGGCGACCAGTAGCGCTTCGCCCAGCATCGGCAGCGCCATGCGCGGCAGGGATGCGCCCAGCGCGTTGCGGATGGCGTGCACGTGGCCGCGCAGCACCGCGCGTTGCAGCATCAGGTTGGTCACGTTGACCGCTGCCAGCAGCAGTACCGCCAGAGTGCACAGCATGACGGTCACGAAAATGCTGCGATCATTGGCAGTCCAGACGGAGGCCATAGCCCGTGCGCTGACACGCGCACCGCCAAGCTCATACTCGCCACGGACGGCTGGCGAGTGCCGCAAGCGAGTTGCGATCTGCGCATCCACTTGCCGTAGGCTGGCCTCTGAGTGCAAGCGCGCGAAAACCGAAAGATCGGCGTTGCCGAGCTCGGCCTGATGCAGGTTGGCCGGCACCAGCAGGTCGAACGGCACGATCCAGCGGAAGCTTCGAGGCAGCACGCCGACGACGCGGTAGACGTGACCGTCCATTTGCAGCGTCTGGCCCAACACGTTGCTGCGGCCGGCGTAATGCTGCTGCCAGATGCCGTAGCTCAGGATTAGTGCGCGCGGCCCGGCGTGGCGCAATTCGTCGGCTGTGAAATTGCGACCCAACGCCAGGCGCACGCCCAGCGTCGGCAGATAGCTGCGACTAACGCCGTTGACCAGCACCGGTACGGGTGCGCTGCCCGATACCGCAAGATTGGCGGTCGAGGTGCCGGTCCAATACGCCATCGATTGCAGTGCCGGCAGGTCACGCAACGCCGCATACCAATTCGCCGGTAGCTCGATCTGCGAACCTTTGCCGATGTCCACCAGCCGGCTGGGCTGCGCAAACGGCAGCGGTGCCAGTACCAGCGTTTCGACCAGCGCGAACATCGCCACCGATAGCCCCAAACCCAAAGCCAGCGTCAACCCTGCCAACAGCGCGAAGCCCGGCCGGCGCAAACTGGCGCGCCAGCTCTGCAGGAGTTCCGCGAGCAGCACGCCGGGGTTCATGGCTGCGTGCCTGGATCCAGATCCACCATGGCTTCGAGGCGCGCTTCGTCTTCGCGGGTGAGGCGCTGGAAGCTGTCCTCATCGACGATGCGGCCATCGAACAGG
>DAIAZB010000329.1 GCA_027443745.1 Thiomonas sp.
GCCGTCCACCAGCACGCCGGGCAGCACCTGCACGCCGAGGGCGTTGGCCAGCGGCTTGAGACCGAGGTCGTCGTTGGCGGGGTCGCGCAGCCACAGCAGGTTGCCGCCATCCTGCACGTAGTTCACCAGCGCCTGCGTCGCGCCGGCGGGCAAGTCGGAAGTGGGGCTGGCCAGCACCACCAGGTCGGTGCCCTGCGGCACGGCGCTCGCCTGCGCAAAGCTCAGCGGTACCGCGCGCAGGCCGCTCTGCGCGAGCTGGCCCATCAGCATACCCATGTCTGCGCCGCCCTGGCCCGAGGGCAGCCGCTCGCCATCGCCGGTGACGAAGGCGACGATGCGGTCACGGCCGCGGATCAGGCGTTGCAGCGCATTGGTCACGCTGTCCTCGGAAAGCTCTGTCAGCTGCTGCTGGTGGCCGTGGTAATGCAGGATCAGCTCGCCGTCCACGGAGATGCCGAGTTGGCGCATCCTGGCCGGGTCCTGTTGCGGATCGACGAAGCGCAGCGTGAGGTCGGGCTTGGCCTGCCGGTAGCGCTGCAGGAAGCCGGCGACTTGGGCGCGCAGGTCGCCCTGCGGGCTGGCGTAGCTGACGATGTCCACCGGGCCGTGCAACTGGGCCAGCACGGCCCGGCTGCGCGGCGATAGGCTGAGGCGGCCGTTTGCCGTCCAGTCGGAAACGTGCGCGTAGCGCGTGCTGAAGAAGCCGAGCGCGCCGGCACCCGCCAACAGGAGCACGGCGAACAACCAACCATCCAGACGCCGGGAAAGTCTCATCTCAGCCGCGCTCCCTGTCGGCCGCCACGCGGCGCGTGGCCAGGGCGAGGCATACCGCGATCAGCAGTACGAACGAGACGATGTCGGTGGTGGAGACCAGGCCGCGCAGCAGGTTCTGCTCGTGCGTACTCATCGCCAGCCAGTTGATGGCGCCGCCGTCGAGGCCGGCCATCTGCGCGCCGAGATTCACCGTCCACAATCCCAGGCCGATCAGCAGGCCCAGCACGGCGGCGATGGCCGGGTGCGCGGTGAAGGCGGACGCGGCCAGGGTTAGCGCCGCCAATGCGGCCAGCATCAGGACGATGCCCAGCGTGGCGGCGGCCAGCTTGCCCCAGTCCGGCGTGGTGGCGTGCGCCAGCGAAAGCGGCATGGTCAGCACCAGCAGCAGCCACAGCAGCAGCCATAGCAGCAGGGCGGCGTATTTGCCGAGCACGATGCGCGACGCCGGCACGCCGGCGGCGAACAGCAGCGGCAGCGTGCCGTGGCGGCGTTCGCCGGCCAGCGTGGACATCGCGAGCAGCGGTACCACCAGGAAGGCGAGCTGCGCCATCTGGCCCAGCAGCGGCACCGCCACCAGGTCCACGTATCCGGGGCCGTCCGGCAGTGCGGCGAGCTTGATCTCGTTGGCGAGGAAGTCGCCCAGCAGGCGGGTGAAGCACCAGCCCAGCCAGGCCAGGCTTAACGCCAGCAGCACCCAGGCCAGCGGTTGCACGCGCAGGCGACGCACTTCGAGGCGGAACATGGCGAGCAGCGTCATGCGGCGCGCGCCGCCGGGGTGGCGCCTTGCATGGCGATCTCGAAGAAGCGGCGTTCCAGCGCCGCGTGGTCGTCGGGCCGCACCGGGCCGTCGTGACGCAACTGGCCCTCGTGCAGGATCGCCACGCGGTCGCACACCGCGGTGACTTCGACCAGGACATGCGTGGACAGGATCACCGCGGTACCCGCGGCAGCCTGCTCGCGGATCAGCTTGCGCAGCGAGCCGACCTGCACCGGGTCGAGCGCGTTGGCCGGTTCGTCCAGTACCAGCAGTGCCGGGCGATGCAGCAGCGCGCAGGCCAGCCCCAGCCGCTGGCGCTGCCCCTGAGAAAGCGTGCCCGCCAGGCGGCGCGCCAAAGGCTGCAGGTCCAGC
>DAIAZB010000330.1 GCA_027443745.1 Thiomonas sp.
GGCGTCGAACACATCGCAGACCAGCATGAATTCGTCCGCTTGCGTGGCCTCGGCCAGGGCATGGAAACCGGCGCGCACGGTGTCGGGGCCGCCAATCACGGCCGCAGCCAGGAACTCGGCAATGGCGGCTTGTTCCCGGGGATGCAATGTCTCCAGGAAATCCTGGACCGGGGGCTGCAGCTTCCCCCGGCGCCCTGTGATGATGCTGAGCACACGCTGGTGCGTACTGCTGGCAAGGTACTGGGCTTCATCGTCAGTGGGGGCCGCGATCAGGGGCACGCCGATGGCGACATGGGGCTGCGCCAGCGTGGCGGAAGGGCGGAACGCGCCGCGGTAAAGCTTCAGCGCGGGCAGCAGCAGGCGGGGTGCGAAGTGCGAGGCGAAAGCGTAAGGCAGGCCGCGCTCGGCCGCCAGTTGCGCGGAGAACAGGCTGGAGCCGAGCAGCCATATCGGGACATTCGTGCCGGCGCCCGGCATGGCGATGAGCCGCTGGCCGGGCTCGGCCGGGGCCAGCAGGCGCTGAAGCTCGGCCACGTCGCGGGGAAAATCGTCCTCGCTTTCGACGCGGTCGCGGCGCAATGCCCGCATGGTCAGCGGGTCCGTGCCGGGGGCGCGGCCCAGGCCGAGGTCGATGCGGTCCGGATACAGTTCGGCCAGCGTGCCGAAAGCCTCGGCAACGATGAGCGGCGCATGGTTCGGCAGCATCACCCCGCCGGAGCCGATGCGCATGCGCTGCGTACCTGCGGCGATGTGCCCCACGAGCACGGCGGTGGCGGAACTGGCGATGCCGGGCATGTTGTGATGCTCCGCCAGCCAGTAGCGCTGGAAGCCGAGCGCTTCGGCATGTTGCGCGGTGCGCAAGGCAATGGCCAGCGCACCCGCCACAGTGCCACCCTCGCGCACGGCGACGAGGTCGAGCATCGACAGGGCGGTGGCCCTGAGCGGCTGGTGCATGGTGAACCGCCCGCTCAGCGCCGCTTGGCGCCGCGCATAGAGAGCAGCAGCAGGATGGTCAGCAGGATGAATCCCAGCGCCGACCACAGGGGTAGCGATACACCGAGAATCGACGGCACGTCGGCGCACAGGCCGTCGGCGCGGAACATCCACGGGGCCCAATGCGTGATGCTCCAGTTGTTGATGGTGGCAGCGAGCGGATCCAGCCCGCAGGTCTGGCCTGGGTGCCAGACCAGCCACACATGCCGCCCGGCGACGCCCAGGCCGGTGAGGCCGCCCAGGGCGCCCAGGAGCAGGGACACGCGGCTTGCAGCCACCTGACCCGCGGCTGCCAAGCCCGCGGCCATGAGGGCAAAGACCAGCATGCCAAGATAGGCCATGCGCTGCAGGATGCACAGCGGACATGGCGGGTTGGACTGTTGCTGCACCCAGAGCGCACCGGCCAGAATGCCGAAGGCGCACAGGGCCACGAAGAGCGGAAGAGCGGGCGAGAAAACGCGAGTGGGTTTGTAGGATGTCATGGCGATGTTGCAGTCATTTTGAAAATGCCGGTTGCGTTGCCGGAATCGAAGCGCATGTCCATATCGGCAGGTAAAGCCCCGCCGGGCCGCGCATCGCGGCTGATGAATTCGAAGAACGAGCCGGGCAAGACGTGCGGCCGAGGGCCGTCCTCCTCCAGCAACGCCCGCTGCACACTGGCCGCGCGCAACGCGGTTTGGCGGACCGTTCCGCTGGAGGACACTTCCACCTGGTCCTTGATGGCAAAGCCCTCGGCGCGCAACTGCGCTGCCAGTTCGAGGACATCCTCAACCCGGTCGGTGGCGTGGTTGAAGGTCTGGCCTTCCGTGCTGATCCAGGCCATCTCGGCCGACTCCCGCAGCAGCAGTTGGTATTGAGCCAGGCTGGGCAGCGGGTGCTGGCGCTCGAAGCAGCGCAGCAGGGCGGGGAGCAATTGGCGTGCGGTGTCGAACGCCAAGTGGCCCTCCAGGCGCAGAGCTTGCATGGCGTCATGATCGGCCGGGCCCAAGGGGTCGCGCGACGCGCGGAGAACCGTGCTCACCGTTTGCTGAAACGCCGCGGAAAAGCCTTCGGGATGCAGCTCGCTCACGAAGAATTGGGGAATGCCTTGCGGGTCGTCGATGTGGATGTAGGCCCGCCCTGTCATCCCCAGCCGCGGCAGAGGGTAGGTTCCCGCCTGCGTGTAACCCAGCGGCAGCAAGATGCGGGTGACGGCAGCCTCGCCACAGGGCAAGGCACCGCAGCAGGGCGCGAGTACCGTGCGAACCGCGCCATGGTCGAAAGTGATCGAGCGCCCCTGTTTGCGTGCACGCTCGATGTAGCGCATCGCCTCCGGCACTGTCTGCGCCAGCCGCGCAAACAGTGCTTGGGCCATGGCCAGCGCCAATTCGCCGCGTGACACCGCGTTCGGGTCGGAGCAGGTGAGCCACGAGCGGGGAAGAGCGAGTTGATCGACCAGCTCGAGCGCATCGGCGCTGAGCAGTTCATCGAGCAGGATTCGCATGGTTGATTGGGGCATGGCTGCAAAGGACGGTGACAGGCAGGGCGGTTTTGGCACCGTGTAAAACTGACGCAGCATCTTAGTTCCGGCAGGATAAACCCCGTGTTGCAAGGCATGACGCCAGTCTGCTGTCCCTGCCAGATCTGTGCCGTACCCTAGAATGGCGGGTTCGGGGCGTAGCGCAGCCTGGTAGCGCATCTGCTTTGGGAGCAGAGGGTCGGAGGTTCGAATCCTCTCGCCCCGACCAATTGAATCAATGACTTACGCGGTACCGCCACGCAGTACCGCCGTGTGTTGATCGGCTCATTTCCGGAGACTTGTTGCCGATTTGTTGCCAGTGGTCCGGCTCTTCGGCGCATCAATGGAAATGCGGGATCCGGGCGACCTGGGGATCATCCAAGCCGACGATGCCCAGGTTCAGGAGGATCGCATGTCCTCCAGACCCTCGCGCAGGCAGGCAGCGACACCGGGATGCTTGGATTGAGGGCGCGCCCGCTGCGGCGAAGGGGTGAGGCCGCAGGTGCTTGAGCTCGGACATGCGCAGGTAGACCACGGCGATGAAGTTGGCTGCGGTGCGATCGCCGCGCGCGGCACGCCTGGCCTGTTCGCGTTTCCTTGGTATGGGTGAACTCGATCGTCCCGAATGGGTCTTGTGAAGCCCGCGGCGCCGTGTGGTCATGATCGTCATGGGTCGTTGCCCGATATTCTTGATCCCTGCCGGTTGTTGGGGCCAGTTCACGCTCTCGCTGCCGTTTGTCGTGTCACCGGATCGCGTCACCACACCATGAATGCCATGACGTTTGAAGCCTTTCAGGCCCAAGCCCTGAGCCGTGGATTCGAAGCAGCTCTCGTTCGTCGCTGGCCGCCCGATGCGGTGCTGGAGACGCACACGCATCCGTTCGATGCGGATGCGGTGGTGATCGAGGGCGAGATGTGGCTGACCTGCGAGGGCAAGACGCGTCGCCTCACGCCAGGTGACACCTTCGCGCTGCCGCATGGAGTGCCCCATGCGGAACGCTACGGCCCGGACGGGGCCATGTACTGGGTTGCGCGCCGCAATCCGCGTTGATCTGAACGGTCGTCATCCCGGACATCGGACTGATCGGGTTGGTCTCCTGCAACTTTCGCAGGGCCAGGACTTTCGCCGGCTCGCGGATTTTTCGGTATGGTCGCTCAGCGATGAAAGGCCGCCATGGCGGCGCCGAAGCCGACGAAGATGCCACCGGTTGCGCGCTGGAATGCGCGTGCGACTTTTGCGCCGCGCAGCAGCTTGCCCAGACGCGAGCCGAAGCCGGCATAAATGAAATACCAACTCACCTCGATGGTGGCAAAGGTGCTGACGAGGACCACGAATTGCAGCAACCCATGGGCCGTGGGGCTCATGAACTGAGGCAGCAGGGCGGCTGCGAACAGGATGGCCTTGGGATTGCTGCTGGCCACCAGGAAGCCATTGCGGTACAGGGCACCAGGCGTGTGCAGGCTTCGCGGCTGTTCAGCGGCGGTCGGTGGCGCCGCCAAGGTCTTGGCATGGGCGGCGGCTTGCCAGGTTTTGATGCCGAGGTAGATGAGATAGGCGGCTCCCAGCAGGCGCAGCGCGTCGAACAGTGCAGGCCAGGCTTGCAGGAACACGCCGAGACCGGCGGCGGAAATGGAAATCATGATGAGCAGTGCCGTCATGCAGCCGGCCATGGTGGCGGTGGAGCGGCGCAGCCCGTGGCGCGCACCATGGCTCATCACCAGCAGCATATTGGGGCCGGGAATCGCGGAAATCAGGCCAACGGTGAAGGCGTACAGCAGCCAAGTATGGAGGTTCATGGAAGGTTCCGGGTGGTGTGCAGTATGCCATTCGCGTCGCAACCGGATGCATCCTCCATCGTGCTCTGGCTGGGCCGCACTCGTTTGCCTGGTGTTTCATGCAGGTGTGCCGGGGGCGTTCCCGAGGCCTAAGATTGATGTCATCACACCGCCCTGAGGATGATTCGTGGATCAGCAAACTGTCAAACAAAGCCTCGACCGGCTGCGCGCCGCCCTGGAGTCGGGCGTACCGCTGGACGATCAGCTCAAGTCGGAACTTGCCGGCCTGGATGCCGACATTCGCCGCGTGCTCGATGACCAGGCGGGGCAAAACGAAACCGGTCTGACGCAACGGGTGCGCGAACTGTCGCTGCGCTTTGCCGAGCGCCATCCGGCCGCAGCCCTGGTGCTGCGCGAACTGGGCACTTTGCTCGAAGGCATCGGCGCCTGAAATCGCCGCGTGCTCCTGCCCCATCATCGCTTGTGCCCCCATGCGTTGGGGGGACGAAGCGAGGCTGTGAACTTGTCGCTGCATCCCATGCATCAAGCTGATTTCGAACCGGTGTACTTCGCTGGTGAAGCACCGCCCCCGCCTGGACAGGTCCAGCGCGTGGCCGAAGGGCTGTACTGGCTGCGCATGCCCATGCCCTTGGCACTCGACCACATCAACCTCTGGTTGCTGGATAACGGTCCGGGTTGGACCATCGTCGACTGTGGCTTGACCACCGATGCCACGCGTGCGGCTTGGGAACAGGTGTTCACCGACGCTCTGGGCGGCAAACCGGTGACACGGGTGATTTGCACCCACATGCATCCCGACCACATCGGCCTGGCCGACTGGCTGTGTCAGCGCTGGGATGTGCCGCTTTGCATGACCCAGGGTGAATACCTCAGTGCCCGGCTGCTCGCGGCCGGGTTGCCGCCCACCGATACCGCCTCCATGCTGGCGCATTACCGCCGCCACGGCGCCGACCCTGCACATCTGCAGGAACTGGCCGGGCGTGGCAATTTCTATGCGCGCATGGTGCCCACGGTGCCGTTGCAGTATCAGCGTCTGGTGCATGGGCAGGTTCTGCGCATCGGTGCCGATGATTGGCAGGTGGTGGAGGGCGGTGGCCATTCGCCGGAGCATGCGGCGTTGTGGTGTGAGGCGCGTGGCGTGTTGATCGCCGGCGATTTGTTGCTGCCGCGCATCTCCACCAACGTTTCGGTGTTCCCCATCGAGCCGGAGGCCGATGTGCTCGGCCGCTATCTGCGCGCGCTTGCGCGCTTTGCCTTGCTGCCGGCCGGCATGCGCGTGCTGCCGTCGCACGGCCTGCCGTTCATCGGAGCGCATGCGCGCATTCGGCAATTGCGCGAGCACCACGCCGAGCGCCTGCAGCGCGTGCTGCGCGCCTGTGAAGGCCAGGCCTGCACGGCCGCCGAACTCGTGCCGGTATTGTTCCGGCGCACGCTCGATGTGCATCAACTCGGCTTCGCCCTGGGCGAAGCCATTGCCCATGCCCATCGACTCTGGGCCTGTCAGGTCTTGCAGCGAGAGGTCGACGCGTACGGGGTGATTCGCTTTCGCTTCGAGGCGAACAGCCGCGTTGCGGTCGATGGGGTCGAAGGCCACGACATCGCCCGAATCGC